>DATLNE010000011.1 GCA_035536915.1 Acidimicrobiales bacterium | reverse complement strand
CGTCCGGGTGCTCGACGAGGACGGGGAGCTCCTGCGCCACCTCACACTCGACCCCACACGGGACTACCAGCGGCAGGACTCGGGCTGAGTGTCTACGGTGTCTCGCGACATCTGTCTCCGATGTCCCGCGACATCACACGGCGCCCCCGGCAGGATTCGAACCTGCGACGCACGGTTTAGGAAACCGACGCTCTATCCCCTGAGCTACGGGGGCCCGCCTCGATCGTAGGGGAGGACCCGTGAGTGGGGCCTCGTCGCCTCATTACCACGGCAGCCAAGGCTGGGGCACGCACACTCCCGGCATCAGCTTCCCGCCGGTGCAGACAAGGTGCTCGTCGGGGCCGTTCGGCTGCTTCTCCCATTTCACTTGATCGCCCGTCGGCGCAGCGATACGCACGACCTCCTTCGCCGCCGGGCGGGTAGTCGCGTCGTCACGCCGCGGCGCACGCTCCGCCTTCACCGGGGGCAAGTCGGGGTGCGAGTCGGCAACAGGGGCAGGCGTCGACTCCGGTGCTGGCTTAGGCATGCGCACGTTGGCGATGCGTTGCGTGGTCGCCGCCACGTCCTCCTGGTGCCACGGCGCGGGCAGCAGAACACCGGCCGCCAAGCTGACGACCACAAACGCTGCAGAGACTTGCGGCGGCACCGCGTCCAGCCACGGAAACCGCATACGCCAGCGTCCGAATGCGGCTGCAAGCCCTTCTGCGACCCGGCTCATCGTGGCTCTGATCCGCTCAACCTGCTTTCGCTCCCGCGCCCGTTCGCGGACATCTCCAACGCGCTCGTCGGCCTTTAGATACGCAACGAAACGCTCGCGCTCCTCTGGCGGAAGTCCTTCAAAAGCTTGGGCCACGCCGCGCAACCGCATCCGGTGCTCTGCCAATTCGGCGACGCCATGCGTCGCCGCGCGGTCGGGCACCGCCCCGATCACCTCTCTGCGGCGATCGCGGAGCCAATGCAACGCCCGGCGCCGAACGACGATCCGGACGTACGGCGCCAAATCTTCGCTACTCGTGAACCACGGCCGCTTTCGCATCACAACTGCGGCAGCGTCTTGAAGCAGGTCGTCGACCACGTCGGCGGGGAGCCCGAACTTACGCAGTTCCGCACGGCCGATGGCCTCCACCCTCGGCCAGGCGGCAGAAATCGCGGATTCGTATGTCACAAGGTGGCGTCCCGCGGCTGACACGAGCGAAGAACCCAGAAGGGGGCCGCGCTCGTGGTTGCAAAAGCATTCGCCGCCGTCGTTGTCGTTCTACTCAGCATCGGTGCCATGTCGACCGCTTCGGCTCACCACCTCGAATGCGAATACATAGAAGTCAACGGCGAGTGGGTGAAGATTTGCCCGCCGCCGCATCCCTGAAGACCGCTTTTACCTAGTTCTACCAGGGACTTTGGTTTTCCTGCCTCCGGCAGGAGCTGAGGACTCCCCCTGCCGTCGAGGGGCCGGCAGGGGGACGTCTTCGTGTGCGTTCAGCGCTCGTTAGTCGAACGCCATCGTGGAGATGCGCACCGGTCGCATTCGCAATGCCACCGCGCTGCCCATAGTCGTCGCCAAGCCCGCTAGCGCGGGCACGGCCACGAGCAACAACAGCACTACTCGCCAGGGGAACACGAGTGGTGGCGTGGGGTTGCTGGCCAGGTTGAACACCACGACCGGCAAGAACCCGACAGGCACGGCCAGCACGCCACCCAACGCCGTCAGGAACACCGCCTTGCGCCCGCTGGTCCCCCACATCGTCTTGGGCGGCGCCCCCACCACGGTCAGCACGTCGCGCTCGTCGCGGGTCTCGGCTGCGGCCAGCGCCAGGCTGACGGCGACCACGAACAGCGAGAACAACAGCGCTGTGCCCGACAACAAAGCTTCGAGCAACAGCGGGTTCAAGCTGTCGTCGGGAAACCGGGTCTCGACGTAGACACTCAGCTGGTCGGCCCGGGCGTCCAGCGACGATGTGTCGAGGTGGTAGTCGTTGCTTGTGTCACGCACCGTCGTCAGCTGCTCACGGGTCAGCGGCTTCGGCATGCGGATCACCGTCACCGGCGCCCGCTCGACGAGCCCCGCCCGAGCAGCGGCGGCGGGCACGACGAGCAACCGCGGCAGCAACCCCAGTTGGTACTGCCGCCCGTCGACGACGGCGACCGGGTGCACGGGTCGGGTCGACGTCGGGGTCGGGGTCGAACTGTCCGCACGGCCGAAGACCTTGACGGACCCGCCTCGACCACCCTCGAACTCCGGTTCTTCGAGGAACGACAGCTCGCCCTGCGCCTCGACGTCGCCGAGGACGAGCATGCCCTCCTTCTCGAGCTGGGCCCGATGTTCGCTGCCCAACCCGTACACCTGCGCCGCTGCGCCGTCGAACACCGTCGCTGCGTTCGAGCCGGGCCCGAAGTTGAAGGTGCCGACCCCCCCGTCCGACTCCCTCGCGGCATCGGGGGCGTCCAGATTCCAGAGGTAACCCTTCGGAGGCCGCATCGTGCGCAGATCCGACACCTCGCTGCCCGGCAACCCGCCACGAAGGGTCTCCACCAAGTCCCTGGGCGCAGGCGCAGGCTCCGACGTGAACAGTGGGTTGGACGTCGGCCCGGACTGTGACGTGCGCTCGGCCAGCACGTGCACCTGGTCGGCGCGCATCTGCCACTGGTAGCCGTCGTCCTCCGCCTCCACCGACAGGAACATCGCCGACGCACCCACCGCCAACGCAGAGGCCGCGCACACACCGGCGACCACTGCGCTCGTACGCGTGCGTTGTCGGGCCAGGCTGCGCGCCGCCAGCCGCCACGCGCCGGAGAGACGCATCGCCACCGGTTCCAGAACGGACACGTAGCCCGGGGTCATGGCACAGGCTCCGAGCAGAACGCCCATGCCACCGAGCACTGCCGTCAATGCCCACAGTTCGGTGTCGTGGCTCGCGTCCCGGCCGCCCAACACGGCGAGGCCCAGCAACCCCAGGCCGCCGAGCATGGTCACAGCACCCATGCCCGTCACGAAACGAGGCACCTTCACCAGTGGTCGACGTCCCGCCAAGGCGGCCAGCACGGGCACGCGGATGGTGGTCCGGGCCGGTATCAACGCGGCCAAGGTCGCGGCCAGCACCCCGAGGAACACCACAGGAACGAGGTCGGTGACCCGCAGGTCCCAGGGCTCCACGTCGCGACCGAGCAGCCGGTCGGCATGGGGTGCCAGTGCCAGCAATCCGACGCCGCCGAGCCCCACGCCGAGGACGGCGCCGATGAGCCCCGTCCACGTGCCTTGGAGGAACAGCACGCTGCGCAGCACTGCAGGTGCGGCGCCGTTGGCAGCCAGCTGGCCGAGCGTCGTCAGCTGCCGACGAGCACCGGCGGCGAAGGCCGAGGCGATGACGATGCCGACCACGGTTAGGACGATGCCGCCGATGACCCAGCTCCACGCCACCTCACGGTTCTTCGACTCGGCGCCCTCCGTTGTCGGCCGCAGGTGCGGGGCAAGCGCCTCCTTGCCGAAGCTGTTGACGATGGGCCGTAGCTGCTGGCGGGTCACGCCGTCGGGGACGTCGACTGCATAGTTCACGGCCGTACTGATCGCACCGCCGCCATCCCATGGGAAGGCGGAGCCGGGCCCCACGACCGCGGTGTAACTGCCCCAATAGGCGCGCCGTTCACCGATGCCGGTCACCTTCCACGACAAGCGCTGCGGCCGCTCCAGGTCGACGGTGTCGCCCACGTCGACCCCGAAGTCGTCTGCGAGCTTGCGGGTCAGGAACACCTCGTTGGCCGCAGTGGGGAACCGTCCCCGGTGCAGCTGCATGTAGTCAGCGCCGATGGGCTGTGCGAGGGGGATGTCGCTCACTTCGGCCGACGACCGCTGCTTGTCGACGGTGCGCATGAGTGCGTGGGCGTTGCGCCACGAGGTGACTCGGCTGCCCGCAGGGAGCGAGGCAAGCGCAGCGTCGGTGTCGGGTCCCTGGTAGTCGCCGGGAACTGCGTTCTTGGCCATCGACACGATGCCGACGTCGGCCGAGGCGCCCCACGTCGCCTGCCACATGTCGACGGGGTCGTAGCGGTCGGTGCGCACGAAGCCTGCGGCCACCGTCATCCCCGCCACCGGCAAGGCGACGAGCAACGCCACGAGCAACGTGCGCCAGGGCCGACGACGCACCTCGCGGCGCGCTAGTCGAGCCGCCAGGCGCAATGACGTGGAGGACGTGAACGACGTCATCGGGCTGCCCTCACCCGTCGGCGAGGCGTAGGCGCTTCCGGGGCGGGTGCCACAGCAACATCGACGATGCGCCCGTCGCGCACCGACACCACGCGATCGGCCCACGCTGCGTATCGAGGCTCGTGGGTGACCAGCACCACCGCCGTGCCCCGGGTTGTCGGCAGCGTGGCCAGCAATTCGATGACCAGGTCACCGGTGCGCGTATCGAGGGACCCCGTGGGTTCGTCGGCCAACAGGAGCTTGCGCGACCCGACGATCGCCCTGGCGATGGCGATGCGCTGCTGCTGCCCGCCCGAGAAGTCGTCGGGGTAACGGTCGAGGTGGTGGTCGAGCCCGACCGATGCCAGGGCCTCGCCCGCCCGCTCTCTCGCTTCTCCGCCGGGGGTGCCGTCGAGCTCCAAGGGGAGCATGACGTTCTCCATCGCCGTCAGCCCCGGAACCAGGTTGAGCCGTTGGAAGACGTAGCCGACGTGGCGCCGTCGCAAGGCGGCGCGCTCGGCGGGCGTCATGCCCTGTAGGTCGCGTCCGTCGACCAGGACGCGACCCGCGCTGGGGTCTTCCAAGCCACCCGCCAGGTGGAGCAACGTCGACTTGCCGCACCCCGACGGGCCGCGAACGGCGACGAACTCCCCGGCCTCCACTGTGAACGTGACGTCCGTCAGCGCCCGTACCTCGGTGGGGCCGGCGCCGTAGCTCTTCACGACATCGGTGAGTTCCAGCAATGCGGTCACGGTCGTCCTCCTCGTCGGGACCGTCGCCGTCCGTTCCCGTTGTCGGCATCGGGCGCCTCCCGCCCGTTGCGGTCTTCAGCGGCCAGGAGCCGCTCTTCACACAGGTCCAGCCAGCGCAGGTCCGCCTCGGCGCGCATGAGCAACGCATCGGTGACGAGCTCGTCGACCAAGGCGTCGACGGTGCGGCCGGGACGCCGGCTGAACGAGCGGCGCCGCTGTTGCAGCAGCATGAGCAGCGCGTTGCGCTGGTTGGTGATGACCTCGAGGGCGTGGTCGCGACCGGCCGCCACGGCGAGCAGCACCTTCAGCATGAGCTCGTCGCGGGGCGGCGGTTCTTCGGCGGGCGCAGCATCCCACCACGCACCGAGCTCGTCGGCGCCGGCGGGGGTCAACCGGTACGACCGCTGGCCGTCGTCCTCATCGGTGACGACGAGGCCGTCGCGGTCGAGGCGCTCCAGCGTCGTGTACACCTGCCCGACGTTGAGCGGCCACACCTTGGCCGTGGCCGACTCGAAGGCCGCTTTGAGTTGGTACCCGTGTGACGGGCCCTCGCTCAGCAACGCGAGGAGCGCTTCGCGCACCCCCATAGATCACCGTTCCTTGTTCGGTATGCATTCTGAGTATGCATACCGAGAGAGCGGCGGTCAAGCGCGCGACTGCAGGCGGTGGTTACAGGCCGCCGATCATCCCCACGATCGGGCTCGACAGGTAGCGGCCACCGGTGGAGCCGAGGAAGCTGGCGTCCCCGAAGGTGAAGATGCCGCCGTCGGAGGCCACGAACCAGTAGCCCCGGCCCGTCGAGGTCGGCGTCATGCCCACCACCGGCTGGTTGAGCCGGATGGAACCGGTCGAGCCGAAGAACGGCGCATCACCGAAGGTGAAGATGCCGCCGTCACGGGCGAAGAGCCAGTAGCCGCCGCCCGAGGCGGTGGCCGCCATGCCGAGCACCGGGGCATTGAGGCGCATGGAGCCGGTCGAGCCGTGGAACCGTGCGTCGCCGAAGGAGAAGATGCCGCCGTCGGAGGCCACGAACCAGTAGCCGTTGCCCGTGGGCGACGCCGTCATGCCGACGACGGGCTGGTTGAGCCGCATCGAGCCGGTCGACCCGAAGAACTGGGCGTCGCCGAAGGAGAAGATGCCGCCGTCCCGTCCGACGAGCCAGTACCCGTCGCCGGTGCGGGTGGGCGCCATGCCGACGATGGGCGAGTTGAGCGGCCGTCCCGCCATGGAACCGAAGAAGGGGGCGGCGCCCGAGGCGAACACGGCCCCGTTGGCCGCGGCCTGCCAGTAGCCGCCACCCTTGCGGGCGGCGATGGCGACGATGGGCGAGTTGGTCGGAACGGTGGTGAAGCCCGATGCCGTGCCGAACCCGTGGACCTCACCGCCGGCGCCGGCCAGGCGGTACCAGCCGGGGCCGCTGGGAGCCGCGGCGTAGGCGGTCTGGGCCGGGCCCTGCATGAAGACCTCGGTCACCCACATGCGGCTGCCCGCCCACACGACGCCGATGCCCACGGCGTTGAAGGCGCCGTCGACCAGGTTGCGGTAATGGCTGGGGCTGTTGACGAAGGCATCGTGCACCTGGGTGACGCTGCCGCCGTAGCCGACATTTTCACCGAGCTTCTGCCACGTGCTCGGCGCCTGCGACGACAGATTGGGGTTGTGCTCAAGGACGTTCCGCTTGGCCATCGATGCCGACCAGGCACGGGCGACGTCGGTGAGGCGGACGTCGACGACCAGCGCAGGCAGGCCCTTGGAGGCGCGCAGCGAGTTGATGCGGGAGACGAAGGCCGACTCGTCGCCGGCGTTGTCGGCCGACGCCGTACCGGTCAGGGCCGGCATGGCGAACAGGGCCAGCGTGGTGGCCAACATAACGATGAGTCCCCGGCACACTGCCCGCATTTGCGGTCCCTCCTATGAAGCTCGCGGAGGGCGGTGCCCCCCATTCGGTAGCCCGGCTGCCGTGGGAAGCTGCGCTTCCGGTAGGCCCGAGGCTTTGCGCACCCGGGTTTCCCCGGGGTTGCCGATTCGTGGGTTGTGCCTTTTGTCTCGGCACCTGGCGTCGCCGACTTGAAAGGCCGGCACCATGTCCGTCCGTGACGACGGACCATCCCCGCGACGACATCGAACGCCGAGTGGTGGCCGCCCTCGACGCGGCCGGCGTTCCCTACGAGCTGCTCGACTGCGACCCGGCGTTGGCCGACACTGCGGCGTTCTCCGAGCACTACGGCTACCCAGTCGGGATGTCGGCGAACACCATCGTGGTGGCCTCGAAACGAGAGCCCAAGGTCTATGCGGCGTGTGTGGTGCTGGCCCCACGGCGGCTCGACGTGAACAACACCGTGAAGCGGCGCATGGGGGTCAACAAGGCGTCGTTTGCCACGGCCGAGGAGACGACCGAACTGACCGGCATGCAGATCGGCGGCGTCACCGCCTTGGCGCTGCCGCCGTCGATGCCGCTGTGGGTCGACGGTGAGGTCATGCGCCAAGAGGCCGTGATCCTGGGCGGCGGGAGCCGGGCCATGAAGGTGAAGGTGGCCCCTGAGGTCTTCAACCGGATCCCCGGTGCCGAGATCGTCGACCGCCTCTACCTCGACTGAGGCGGTTTTGACCGTGGCCGACGCCGCCACCGCCCGGGGCCGCCCTCGCCTGGAGACGGACGACGCCACGAGCCTGCGCATGAGCAGGCAACGGCGGCACGACACCACCCCGGAACGGCTCCTGCGGTCGCTGTTGCACCGGCGTGGCCTGCGCTACCGGTTGCACCGGCGACCGGTGCCAGGGCTCCGGCGTCAAGCCGACCTGGTGTTCGTCGGGCCTCGAGTGGCGGTGTTCGTCGACGGGTGCTTCTGGCACTGTTGCCCCGAGCATGCGACGTCGCCCAAAGCGAACGGGGCGTGGTGGGCGGCCAAGCTGGCGCGCAACGTCGAGCGGGATCGCGAAACCGATCAGCGCCTGGCCGCCGCCGGGTGGCGGGTCGTGCGAGTGTGGGAGCACGAGGACCCGGCGGCCGCGGCCGAACGGGTGGCTGCCGTGGTGAAGATTTCTGCGAAGGTGCCGTTGACACCGAACTGATGTTCGGACAGACTGCAGTTCTCGAACACATGTTCGGTCGGGTACATTCAACCGGCCCTGCAGCAGAAGTCGGGCAGCACCATGACAACATCCCACGACCGTCCAGGGACCTCGGGCGTACCCGAGTCGCCTCCCAGGAAGAAGGACCGACGGGAAGCCGTCGAGTTCGGGAGGCGCGTCAGGGCCGGTCGGAACGTGCTCAGGCTGTCGCAGGAGCAGCTGGGCGAACGTTCAGGCCTCCACCGCACGTACATCGGCCACATCGAGCGGGGTGAGGTCAACCCGACGCTGCACAACGTCCTCCTGCTGGCCGAGGCGCTCGGCGTCGACGCCTCGGAACTCGTCCGCGGCCTGCGGACCGACCCCGACCCCTGATCCTTCGCGCTCGAAGGGAGGTTGTTCGCAGTAGCCACAACTGAATACGCACGCGCTCACGCCATCGTCATCTGACGTGTCTCTCTCGTCTACACAGGAGTGGTGGAGGATGCCGCCCTTGTCGAGCGGGCCGCGGCCGGCGACGAAGTGGCCTTCGAGGCCATGGTGCGTCGGCATACCGACGCGGTCTGGCGCCTGGCGCGGGCGAACCTGCGCGACGACTTTGCGGCCGAAGAAGCCGTGCAGGACACGTTCGTGAAGGCCCACCGCGCCCTGGCTGGTTTCCGAGGCGATGCATCGGTGCGCACCTGGCTGCTGGCTATCTGCCAGCGGACGTGCATCGACATATCGCGTCGTAAGCGGCCCACCGTCGTCTCGCTCGACGAGGCACGACGAGCGCGCGCCCGCGAGGAGCAACCGGAGCTCACGGTTGCCCTCGACCAGGCCATGGGCCGCTTGTCGGACGACGAGCGGCGGGCGTTCACGCTCGTCGACGTCCTCGGCTACAGCCGGGAGGAAGCAGCGCAGATCGTGGGCGTCCCGCCCTCGACGATGCGCTCGCGGGTGGCGAAGGCCCGCCTTCGCCTGATGGACGCGCTCGGTGACGCGCCGTCCGAGAGCACGAGGTGACGACGATGGCTCATGTGCAGGACGCGCTCCTGAACGACGAACGGACCCCGGATGTCGAGGCGCACCTCGACCGGTGCCCAGCGTGCGCCGACGTTGCGGCCCGGATCGACGCCGTGCGGACGAACGCGGGCGCGCTCGGGCAGGTGCTGGCGCCGCCCGCGCCCGCAGGCCTGGCTGACCGCGTGCTGGACCACGTTCGGAGTGGTGATGGGGCCGCCGTACGGCAGGGCGTCGCGCCTCGACGCGGGCCGTGGCTGACGGACGCGGCCCGCCATTCGCTCACACGGTCGACGGCCATCGCCGCCGCCCTTCTGCTCGTCGTCGGGGCGTTGGCCGTGCTGGCGCGCCCCGAGGACGACCGCGGCGACGACGTGTTGCTCGCCTCGGCGGAGCGGACCGAAGCGGCGGGCACCGCCCAGGTCACCGTCGAAGGAGAGACGGAGCTCCTCGTGCCCGTGGAGTACGTGGCCCCGGGCAACGGGGGCCGAGGACCGGTGCAGGCGGCGCGCCCGCCGTTCGAGGCGTTCCCGCCCGAGGTTCGAGTCGCCATGGAGGCGCAGTGGGCGCAGGCCATGGCCGAGTTCGAGCGCGGGCTCGCCGCCTTCCAGGCCCAGGTCGACGAGGCCATCCGTCGGGGCCAGGAGCAGATCGACCGCGCCCTGCGCGACGCCGTCGGCGGGGGCGGTGGCGGGGGTAGCGGCCGCCCGCCGAGCACTCGCCCCACCACGCCACCTCGAGCGGCGGGGGCGCCGCCGAAGCCCCCGTCGTCGCTCTCCCTTCGCATGGCGGTGAGCGCGGGCGGGACCACCGACTTCCGCGGCCGAGTCAACCTGGAAGGCACCGTGCGGCCAGCCGTGCCTGCGACGGCGCTGGAGGCCGGCCCTGCCGGTTTCGCCGTGTCGGTCGACGGGCGCCAAGCCGCCCTGCGCCGACCCGACGGCTCGTGGGCGGCGCTGCAGTCGAGCAGTGGCCCGCTCGGCGCCGTCCTTCTCGAGCCCGGTGCGGTGGGCCGCATCCTCCGCAGTTCCGAGGGCGACGTCGAGACGCTGGGCGACGCCGAGCTCGACGGCAGCCGGGTGCGCCGGTACCGGTTCGAGGTCGACCCCGCTGCACTGGTCCGCACCGAGTTCGCCGACCAGCACTGGACGGCCGAGGCCTCGGTCGACAGCGACGGCCGAGTGCGCGCCCTCCGGCTCCAGGCCCGCGGGGGCGTCGATCGCCGCAGCCCGCTGACGTGGCAGTCCGACGTGACCGTCCGCCTGCGCGACTTCGGCACGCCGCCGGCCCCTCGTCCCGCGGGCGCCGTCGCCCCCCAAGGGACCGTGGCGGGCGGCGGTCGATCCTCCGTCCTCGTGCACCCGTTCGGGCCGACCGTGGCGGCGTCGCTGGAATCGTCGTCGTCGGAATCCCGCTGAGCCTCGTCTACAGGGGCATGAGACGAACCGTCAGCACGAGCGTCCTCGTGGCCGCAGCCGCCTTGGCCCTGCTCCCGTCCACCGCCGCTGCCGCACCCCCGCCCGACCGGGGCTGGATCGTCGGCGTGGCGGGCAGCCCGGCCGAGGCCCGCACCCTGCCCTGCGCAGGCGAGCTTCCGTCGACAGTGAGCGGAGCCCTCGGCGGCTGGCGAGCGGTGGGCGCCGCCGTCTGCTTCCCGAAGCGCTCGGGCTCCTGGCACGTCGACCAAGAGGGCGCCTGCGCAGTGCGGTCCGACGCCACCACCGCCTTCCGCCTCATGGGCGACTGCGTAATGACGATCGACATGGGCCACTACGTCAAGGCGTGGGCGCCGGTGGGCGCTGCGTACGAGCCGTTCCAAATCGTCTGGCACTGACGCACCGCGCCACCGAAGCGACCGGGAAGGCCGAGCCCTACGACGAGGGCTCGGCCTTCCCCCATGCCTGGGGAGCGTTCTCCTCGTCGTACAACGGCTCTTCGCCACGGTCGACCCGCTCTTGGTCGTCGGCCGCCGCCTTGCCGAAGGCAGTGTCCTGCGGGTTGGCGTGCACGTCGGAGATCGGGGTGTCTTCGCTTGTATCGGCCATGCCGTCCACCGTTCCCGACGTCCGCCACGACTAACCGGCCACGAAGCTGAGCCGCACCCGCCGCTTCGGGTTGTCGTCGTTGAGGTCGACGAGCGCCACCCGCTGCCACGTCCCCAACGCCATGCGCCCGTCGAGCACCGGCACCACCATCGACGGCGACACCAGTACCGGCAGCAAGTGGTCCGCCCCGTGCCCGGGCGAACCGTGGCGATGCCGGTAGTAGCGGTCTTCCCGGGGCAGCAGCCGCTGCAACGCCTCGTCGAGATCCTCGTCCGACCCCGCCCCCAACTCGAACACCGCCACGCCCGCAGTGGCATGGGGCACGAACACGTGCAGCAACCCGTCGCCCCGCCCTCGGCAAAAGCGCTCGGCCTCTCCAGTGAGATCGACCACATGCCTGCCGGTGGTGTCGAGCGCCAGTTCCGTCGTCTCCATAGCGCCTTCCTACCGCGTCCGGCATAGTCGGCCCATGCTGCGCACCGCCTTCACCGACCTGGTCGGCTGCACCGTGCCCATCCAGCTGGCACCCATGGGCGCCGTTGGCACACCCGACCTCGCCGCCGCTGTCATCGAAGCGGGCGGCATGGCCATGCTGGCCACCACCCTCGTCCCCGGCCCCGCCCTGCGCTCGATGATCGAGACGGTCAACGCCAAGGCGGCCGGTCCCCTCGGCGTCAACGTGCTCATGCCGTTCCTCGACGAAGCCCTGGTCGACGAGATCGCCCCGCTGGTCCGGCTCGTCGACTTCTACCACGGCCCGCCCCAGCCGCCCTTGGTCGGACGGGTGCACAATGCGGGCGCCCTCGCCGGGTGGCAGGTCGGCTCCGTCGACGAAGCCAAGGCGGCGGCCGACGCGGGCTGCGACCTGCTCGTCGTCCGCGGCACCGAGGGCGGCGGGCGCATGTGGGGCGACCGGTCGTTGTGGCCGCTGCTCGACGAGGTGCTCGACGCCGTCGATGTGCCTGTCCTCGCCGCAGGCGGCATCGGCACCGGCCGGGGCCTGGCCGCCGCCCTGGCCATGGGCGCCGCCGGGGTGCGCCTGGGCACCCGGTTCATCGCCACCGAGGAGTCCACGGCTCACGACGTGTGGAAGGACGGCGTCATCGCCGCGGGCGCCACCGACACCGTGCTCACCGACGCCTTCTCCACCATGTGGCCGAACGGCCCGGAGCCCCACCGCGTCCTGCGCAGCGCAGTGGAGGCCGCCGAGCAACTCGACCCCGACCTCGAAGTGGTGGCCGAGCTACCTGGCTTCCCGCTCCCCCGCTTCGCCGTGGTCCCGCCCAACCGGGCCACCACCGGCCACGTCGACGCCATGGCCCTCTACGCCGGCGAGTCCGTCTACGCCGTCCGCAGCCGCGAACGGGCGGGCGACGTGGTGCGGACCATTGCCGCCGACGCCGAAGCGCGCCTCACACAGGCGGCTGCGGGTCGTACTGGATAGCCCGCTTCACCTCTCGCGCCCGCTGTTCGGAGTGCAGGCGCCGCACCAGGTGCAGCGCCATGTCGATGCCCGCCGATACTCCCGACGCCGTGACCACCGAGCCGGAGTCGACCCATCGGGCGTCGGCCTGCACGTCGATGTCGCGCCCCAGCGACCGCAGCAGGTCCAAGGCGATCCAGTGCGTGGTGGCCGGACGCCCGTCGAGCAGCCCGGCATCGGCGTACACGAGCGACCCCGTACACACGCTGGCCATGAGCACCCCCGCCCCCGCCAACTCCCGCAGCCGAGCCCGCACCCGCTCGTCACCCAGCTGCGGTCGCGTCCCTGTGCCGCCCGGGTACACCAGCACGTCGATCGGCCCCAGGTCGTCCCACGTGCAGTCGGCCAGCACCCGCGCCCCTTTGGCGCACCGGATCGGCTCGGCAGTGTCGGCCACCGTGACCACCCGCACGCCGTCGTCGGGAAACAACAGGGCCCACGCCGCCAGCACCTCCCACGGCCCCGCCCAGTCGAGCTCTTCGACATCGGGGAACAGCGCGATGGCGATCGTCGTCATGGATAGGAGCCTGCCATGGCCCGCGACCGCCATCCCGAAAGCCGCCACCCGAACCCGAGTCAGGGGACAGGCCGCGACTAAAAGGCGCCGTGGCGGCCTTCACCCGCAGCGAAGCGGGCGGCGCCCGCCACCGTCTCGCCAGAGGCGATCACTTCCAGTCCGAGCGCCGTCTCCCGCGCCAGTGCGTCGGGCAACGACATGCCCCACTGCTCGTACGACGAGCGGCGGTCGGCCCGCATGCACAGTTGCGGGAAGGCGGCGATCGACCGGGCCAGCTCCACCGCCGCCGCCAGCGCCTCGCCCGGCGGGCACAACCGGTTGGCCAGCCCCATGCGCTGCGCCTCCTCGCCCGACACACCGCGCCCCGTGAGGATCAGGTCGAGGGCGTGGCTGTGGCCGACCAACCGCGACAAGCGGATGGTGCCGCCGTCGACCAGCGGCACCCCCCACCGCCGGCAGTACACGCCGAACACCGCGTCGGACGCCGCCACCCGTAGGTCGCACCACAGCGCCAACTCCAACCCACCAGCAACGGCGTGGCCCTCGACGGCCGCCAGCAGCGGCTTCGACAGCAACATGCGCGTCGGTCCCATGGGGCCGTCGTCGGCCATGTCGTCGGACACCCGGTTCCCCCGCCCGGTGGCCACGCCCTTGAGGTCGGCGCCCGCACAGAACGTGCCGCCCGCCCCGGCGAGCACCCCCACCGACAACGAGTCGTCGGCGTCGAAGGAGCGGAACGCCTCGGCCAACGCCTCGGCGGTCGGGCGGTCGACGGCGTTGCGCACCTCGGGCCGGTCGATGGTGACGACGAACACGCCACCCGCTTCGACCGAGGTGCGGACGGTCACGCCGGCCCCGACTCGTACGGGCGGCCTGCTTCGACCCATGCGTTGGTGCCGCCCGCCACGTTCACGGTCTCCCATCCGGCGGCGTTCAACGCGGTGGCCGCCGCCATGCTGCGCCCGCCCAGCGCACAGATCACGTACACCCGCTGGTCCCGCGGGATCTCATCCGCCCTGCTGTTCAACTGGTCGAGGGGGATGAGCCGAGCACCGGGCACGCGAGCCTGCTCGTACTCCTCAGGGGTGCGCACGTCGACGAGCGGTGCGCCGTCGGCCAACGCGGCAGCGAGTGCGTCGAGGTCGACTTCGGGAGCGGGCGGCGGCGAGTCGGTCACGCCGCGCAGCCTACGAGAGGAAGTCCACCAACGACGGCTGCAGGATGCGCTCGCCGGTGTCGAGCGCGGCGTCGAAAGCCAGCAACCGCAAGCGCAATTCGGTGATCCGGTCGATGGGCAGCCGGTCCACGCCTGCTCGCATCACGCCCGAATCGCCCAACAGGTCTTCCGGCGCGATCACCTGGTTGTTCATCCCGCCAACTCCTCTTCGGCCAAGGCCCGCAAGGCCCGTACCGTGTCGTGTCGACCCCGTTCCAACAACGCCCGACTGCGCTTGGCCGTCTCCACGACCTCTTGGGAGGCCAGCCGCAACGCGGCGCGGTGGTCGGTGAACAACGCACCCCAGGGCGACGGGGCCGCCTCGGCCAAGTCGCTCAGCGTGGGCTGCGAGCCGAGGCCGAACTGGGGCGCGACGTCGGCGAGCTCCAAGGCGCGGGCCATCTCCACCCGGCTGATCTCGTCGAGAACAAGCTCGACCTCGCGCCCGGCGTGGGCCAGCCAGCGGTCGCGCTCGCACTCCAGCAACAGGCACTCTTCCTCCAACTTGAACTGCAAGAGGTCAAGCAACTGGCGTTCACGCCACAGCAGGTTCGACAGCTCCGTCATCCCCACGGGAGGTCAATCGGCTGCACCCGGAACCATGTGAGGCTTTCGGCCTAGTCAACTGAGAACGCCGAGGGCCACAGCCCTCGCCAATGCCTCCTGCCGGTTGGCGACGCCCAGCTTCGTGTAGATGTGGGCCAGGTGGGTCTTCACCGTGGCGGGCGTGATGTACAGAGCCTCGGCGATCTCCCGGTTCGACATGCCGTCGGCCAGCCGGGCCAGCACCTCTCGCTCCTTGCGGGTGAGGCCGCCTTCGTCGACCCCCGTGGTGACCGCGCCGACGAGCAGCGGGAGCAGCGCCGGGGCGATCACCCGTTCGCCCCGGCCGATGCGGTTGAGGGCGTCGCCCAACTCCTCGGCGGAGACGGTGCGGAGGAGCAGGGCGGACACGCCGTGGCCCGCCATCCCGGCCAGTTCGTCACGCGACACGTGGTCGACCAGGGCGACGACGACGACGCCCGCGGCCACCGCTCGCCGCACCAGCTCGGAGGGGGCGGTGTCGTGCACGAGGCCGAGGAACAGCAGCGTGCCGCCGCCTGTGGCGGCCAGGTGGACGGCCTCGTCGCCCCGGGCCACCTCGGCCAACACCCGGACGCCGCGCGCCCGCAGGGTCTGCGCCACGCCGACTCTGACCAGCGGCCACTCGTCGACGATCACGGCCACCGCGTCGCCCGTCACCCGCCGATCGTACTTTCGCCCCCGAGTGACTAGTCAGTTCGGGCGGTTTGTCATGGTCTGTTCGAACTACGCCGCCGCCGAAGATCACCCACGTGGCCGATGTGCGCGGTGCCCGAAATAGCCGAGATTTAACGGTATGGCGACCGTGGGGATCGAAGAGCGTCGAGCAGTCGAACGCTCGAACAACGAAGACAAGCTGGTTCGCGAGAACCTGGCGCTGGTGGATTACGCAGTTACGCAGATCGCGGCCCGGCTGCCGCGGCACGTCCCCCGGGACGAGCTGACCTCGGCGGCCATGGCGGGCTTGGCCCAAGCGGCCCGCAGCTTCGACCCGTCGCGTGACACTCGTTTCGACGCCTACGCATCGGCCCGCATTCGCGGTGCCCTGCTCGATGAGCTGCGCAGCCGCGACTGGGCCAGCCGCTCGGTGCGCTCCAAGGCCCGCAAGATGCTGGCCGTCCACGACGAACTGACCGCATCCCTGGGTCGGGCGCCGTCGACCGACGAGGTCGCCACCAAGCTCGGCATGGACAAGGTCGCCGTCGAGGCGCTGGCGAGCGACGTCCACCGCTCCGTGGTCCTCAACTACGACTCGGTGGTCGCCGACGCCGGCGCCGACGCCCTCCTGCCGTGCGACAGCGAGAGCCCCGACATCGTGCTGCTGGAGCGGGAGCGCCGGTCGTACCTGATCGACGCCGTGGCCGCGCTGCCCGAGCGGCTTCGCCTCGTGGTGGTCGGTTATTTCTTCGAAGAGCGGCCCATGCAGGACTTGGCCGACGAACTGGGCGTGAGCCCGTCGCGCATCTCGCAGATGCGGGCCGAGGCCGTCGCCATGCTGAAGGACGGCATGAACGCCCACCTCGATCCCGAGTGCGCCGAGGAGTTGCCCTCGGAAAGCCCCCGGGTCGCCCGTCGCAAGGCCGCCTATGTCGCCGCCGTGGGCAACGGCTCCGACTTTCGGTCGCGCCTGACCGCCTCCACCGGCTCGGCTCGCCGCCTGGTTCGGAGCGCGTGAAGCGCATTTCCTCCGGCTCGCCCTACGAGCCGGCCATCGGGTTCTCCCGCGCCGTGGTGGTGGGTGACCGGGTGATCGTGTCGGGAACCGCTCCTGTGTGGCCCGACGGCTCGTGCCCCGACGACGCCCACTTGCAGGCGCAACGTTGCCTGGAGATCATCGTGGACGCCCTGACGGAAGCCGGGGCCGCTGCCGCAGACGTGGTGCGCACCCGCATGTTCCTCACCTCGGCCGACGACGGCGAGGCGGTAGGACGGGCCCACGGCGAGGTCTTCGGCGACGTTCGCCCCGCCGCCACCATGGTGGTGGTGGCTGGGTTGCTCGACCCCCGTTGGAAGGTGGAGATCGAGGCGGAAGCGATGCTGCATTCCTAGGATGAGCGCCATCGACCGTCAGCCCATCACCCAACGAGACCTCGCCTCCCTCGAGCAGCGCATCAAGGCCGAGCTCGAAGTCGAGCGGCACAAGCGCGTCGTCGACGGGATCATCTACGGCACAGTGCTGCTCACGGCTGTCGCGATGATCATCGTGCTGTTCGTGGTTCGCTGAGCACAGCGACCAGCGCGTCGACCAAGCCGTCGACGGTGTGCACCTCGGCCACGGCGTCGACGTGCAGGCCTGCGGCGGCGGCGGCCTCGGCCGTGATCGGGCCGATGCAGACGACGACCGGCGGCACGGTCGTGGCCACCTCCATGAAGTTGCGCACGGTCGACGCCGAGGTGAACGTCACCGCGTCGGCCGTAGCTGCCGCCGCCAAGGCCTCGTCGGAGGGACGCACCGGTTCGGTGCAATAGGCGGTGACCACCTCGACGTCCCACCCCTTGGCCCGCAGCCCCTCAGCCAGCACGGGGCGGGCATCGGCGGCTTGGGGCACGAGCACCCGGCCCGGCCCGGCCGGGAACGCCTCGACCAACGATTCGGCCACGAAGCGCTCGGGCACCAGGTCGGCCACGAGGTTGTAACGGGCCAAGGCGTCGGCGGTGGCCGTGCCCACCACGGCGATCTTGGCGGCGCCGAAGGCCCGCGCATCGCGCAGGCGCGGCACCACCCGCTCGACGGCATTGGCCGAGGTGAACACCACCCAGTCGTAGGCCGCCGGGTCGACGTCGACCGGCTCGCCGTCGACCACGGCGAGGGCGGGGAGCTCCACCACGTCGGCGCCCAGTCCGGCCAGGCGACCGACCAATCCCGACGACTGTTCGCGCGCCCGAGTGACCACCACCCGCTTGCCGAACAGGGGGCGCCGTTCGAACCACGACAGGTCGAGGCCGGCCACGGCGCCGATCACCATGGTCGAGGGCGACTCCATCGGCGTGTCGCCCAAACGGCCGACGGTGGTGCGCACGGTGCGCTGCTCGGGTCGGGTGCCCCACTGCACCGCCACCACCGGCGTGTCGGCGGGCAGGCCGCCTGCCAGCAGCCGCTCGGCGATGGCGCCCCGGGTGGCCACGCCCATGAGCACCACGATGGTGCCGCCCACCTTGGCCACCGCCTCCCAGTCGGTCTCGGTGGCGGCCCACGGGTCTTCGTGGCCGGTGACCACGGTGAACGACGTCGACAGCCCGCGGTGGGTGACCGGCACGCCGGCGTAGCCGGGCACGGCAATGGCCGAGGTGATGCCGGGCACCACCTCGAAGGGCACGCCCGCATCGAGCAGGGCGAGGGCCTCCTCGCCGCCGCGGGCGAACACGAACGGGTCGCCGCCCTTGAGGCGCACGACCTCCTGGCCGGTCTTGCCCCGCTCCACCAGCAGGGCGTTGATCTCCTCTTGCGAGGTCGACGGGCCCCGCGGCGTCTTGCCCACCGAGATGCGCTCGGCCTCCGGTGGCGCCAGGTCGAGCAAGGTCGCCACCGACAGCCGGTCGTAGACGACGACGTCGGCCCGGCGCAGCACCTCGGCCGCCCGCACGGTCAGCAGGCCCGGGTCGCCCGGCCCCGCCCCCACCAGGTACACCGTCACGACCCCGACCCCCCCTCGTCCCGAGGGAGGGAGGCGAGGAGGCGGGCGGCCACGCCGCGGCCGACCTCCACCGGGTCGCTGCCCGTGGCCGAGCCCCGAAGCACGACATGGCCGTCGGCCGTCGCCAGCAGTCCGCGCAACGTCACCTGCCCGCGCTCGACGGTGGCGTAGGCGCCCACCGGCAGGTCGCACCCGCCGCCCAACTCGGCCAGGAACGCCCGCTCGGCGTCAACGGCCAGACGCGACGGCGCGTGCTCGATGGCGGCCAACCGTTCCGCCGTCTCCGGCCTGCACTCCACGGCCAACGCCCCTTGCCCCACCTGCGGCAGCATCACGTCGACCGAAAGCACCTCGGCGATGTGCGACTCCTTGCCCAACCGCTGCAAGGCAGCCGCCGCCATCACCACCGCGTCGTATGACGACGCCTTGGCCAAGCGGGTGCCGATGTTGCCCCGCAGGCCGGTGAACGTGATGTCGGTACGCCGTTCGGCCAACTGCACCCGCCGCCGCACCGAGCCCGTCGCCACCACCGCGCCGGACGGCAAGTCCTCCAACCGTGACCCCACCAGCACGTCGCGGGGGTCGCCCCGTTCGGGCACGGCGGCGATCACCAGGTCGGGGTGCGACTCCGACGGCAGGTCCTTGGCCGAGTGCACGGCGAAGTCGGCGCGTCCGTCGAGCACGGCGGCCTGCACCTCTTTGACGAACACGCCTGTGCCGCCGATGGCCGAGATGGGCAGGTCCTGGCGGCGGTCGCCGGTGGTCTCCACCACGACCACCTCCACGGGCACGCCCAACAGGCCGGCCACATGCGACGCCTGCCACCGGGCCAACGCGCTCCCGCGCGTGGCGGCCCGCAGCATCAGAGGTCGAACAGGGTCCGCAGCGCCTCGGCCAGCCGGTCGCCGCGAGGCGACCCCGCCGCCTCCTTCAACCGCACCGTGGGCTCGTGCAGCAGCTTGGCCAGGATGCCCTTGGTCAACGCCTCGACCGTCTCGCGCTCGGCAGGCGACAGCGCCTCCAGCTTGGAACGGAACCGCTCCAGCTCGGCGGTGCGCACTGCTTCGCCTCGCGTCCGGAGCGAGACGATCAGCGGCGCCAGCTCACGAGCCGATGCGGTGGCGCAGTGCCGTTCGACCTCGGCGGCGATGATCTGCTGCACCCGCGCCACCTCGCGCCGGCGCCCGGCCAAGCCCGCCTCGGCGAACGTGCGCAGGTCGTCCATGTCGAGCAGGGTCACGCCGGCCAGGTCGCCCACGCCGGGGTCGACGTCGCGGGGCACGGCCACGTCGACGACCAGCAGCGGCCGCCCTTGCCGTTCCTCCATGACCAACGCCATCTCGCTGGCGTCGACCAGCACCGACTGCGAGCCGGTGGAGGTGAGCAGCACGTCGGCTTCGGTGAGCGCAGCGGCCAGCGAGCCGAAGTCGACGGCCCGGCCGCCCACCCGTGCCGCCAGCGCCGCAGCCCGAGCCCGGGTGCGGTTGGCCACCAGCACCTCGCCGTCGCCCACGGAACCGGCCAGGGCCACGGCCATGCCTTCGCCCATGTCGCCTGCCCCGAGCACGAGGATGCGCCGCCCCGACAGGCCGCCCAGGTGCTCGGCCGCCATCTGCACGGCCGCCTGCGACACCGAGGTGGTGCCTCGGGAGATGGCCGTCTCCGAGCGCACCTTCTTGCCCACTTCGACGGCGTGGCGGAACAGCTCCGACAGCATGGGCCCGCAGGCACCTTCGGCCACGGCCCGCTCCCAGGCATCTCGCACCTGGCCGAGGATCTCGTTCTCGCCCACCACGGCGGAGTCGATGCCCGACGCCACCTTGAACAGGTGCGACACGGCGGCGTCCTCGTAGAACGAGTACATGTGGTCGGCGAAGACCTCGGGCGGCTCGAAGCTCAGCTCGGCCAGGAAATTGCGCACGTCCTGCACGGCGCCGTGGAAACGGTCGGCCACCACGTAGATCTCGGTGCGCATGCACGTGGAGAGCACCACGGCCTCGGCCAGGTTCTCGCGCCCGCACAGGTCGGCCAGCGCCTTGGGAAGACGGGCATCATTCACCGTCATCCGCTCCAGCACCTCGAGGGGCACCGTGCGGTGGTTCAGCCCTACGACGACGACAGACACGCCTGCAGGCGCTCCCTTGCTTGCTCGACCTGGCCGGCCCGGATCAACTCCAGCATTCCGGAGTCCAGCGCGTTCTGCCAGTCCAGGTCTTCGGTGGAACGCCCGGCGGCCCGAACTGCTTCCCGGGCGTCGGACAGCAGCCGCACCAGCACCTCGTATTCGGGACCGAGCTCGTCGTCCATGCGGCGCCGCAACCACGACGAAAGCGCGGGGCTGTGGCCGCCGGTCGACACCGCCACCACCACCGGCCCGCGGCGGCTGACGGCGGGCAAAGTGACCGAGCAGTTGGCGGGATCGTCGGCGCTGTTGACCCACACGCCGGCCGCCTCACCGTCCTCGAACACGGCCCGGTTGGCGGCCGGATCGTCGGTGGCGCTGACCACCAGCCAGTAGCCGCGGACGTCGCCGGGGGCGTAGTCGCGCTCCTCGCACGTGACCGGCAACGCCTTGACCGCGGGCGAGATGGCCGACGCCACGACGTGGACGACCGCCTCGGCGGCCAGCAGCCCTTCGATCTTGCGCAACGCCACCTCGCCGCCGCCGACCACCAGGCACCGCCGTCCCCGCAGGATGAGGTTCACCGGGTAGAGGGGGGCGTCGACGGGCATGTCAGGCCGAGGCCGCCTCGTCGGGGACGGGGGGCTCTGTGGCGGTCGCCGCGGCGGCGCCGCCCGCCCTGCGCTGCTGGTAGAAGCTGAGGATCTGCAGTTCGATCGACAGGTCGACCTTGCGCAGCGAGACATGGGGCGGGACGGTCAGCACGGCGGGGGCGAAGTTGAGGATCGAGGTGACGCCTGCAGCCACCAGCCGGTCGGCCACCTCCTGGGCCACGCCGGCGGGGGTGGCGATGATGCCGATGGCGAGGCCCTCGGCGGCGGCGATGGCGGGCAGGTCGTCGATGTGGCGTACCTGGAGGTCGCCGATGGCCTCGCCCACCTTGCTCTCGTCGGCGTCGACGAGGGCGACGATGCGAAAGCCGCGGGCCATGAAGCCCCGGTAGTTGGCGAGGGCGTGGCCCAGGTTGCCGAGCCCGACGATGGCCACCGGCCAGTCCTGGGTGAGGCCCAGTTCACGGCTGATCTGGTAGAGCAGGAACTCGACGTCGTAGCCGACCCCGCGGGTGCCGTAGGAGCCGAGGTACGACAGGTCCTTGCGCACCTTGGCGGCGTTGACGCCGGCCATCTCGGCCAAGCGCTCCGACGAGATGGTGGTGGTCTTCGACTCGGCCATCTCCACCAGCGAGCGCAGGTACAGGGGCAGGCGGGCGACGGTCGCCTCGGGGATCCGGCGCCGTGCTCGCTCCATAGGCAGATCGTACCGGCCTTGTGCACGACTTCACGAGTTCACGAGCGGCCTCCTACGCTGGGGCGCCCGATGCTGCATGTTGCCCTCGCCACCGGTGCTGCGTTGGTCGGACTGGCCTTCGCCATGTCGACCTACGAGCGCTGGCTGGCCCGCCGCCAACGCCACCACCTGGCATGGAGCGCGGCCCTGTTGCTGTTCGCCTTGGCCGCCGGCGCGCTGGCCGCGGGCGAGGGCGTGGGGTGGAGCGGACCGGTCTTCCGGGTCTACTTCCTGCTCGGTGCGATTGTGAACGTGCCGTTCCTGGCCCTGGGCACCGTCTACCTGCTGGGCGGGCGGCGACGAGGCGACCAGTGGGCCGTCGTGGTGGTGGTGTTCAGCGCCTTCGCCGCGGGCGTGCTGGCGGTGGCGCCGTTCACCGCACCGCTGCCCGCCGACACCGTGCCCCGGGGCAGCGAGGTGTTCGGGGTGCTCCCCCGCGTACTGGCCGCGGTGGCCTCGGGGGTGGGCGCCCTCGTCGTCTTCGGCGGCGCGGCGTGGAGCGCGTGGCGCATCCGCCGCGGGCGGGTCATGTGGGGCAACGTGCTCATCGCCTTGGGCACGTTGATCCTGGCCAACAGCGGCCTGTTGAACTCGGTGCTCGACGAGATCACCGGCTTCGTGGTGACGCTCTTGCTCGGCATCACCGTGTTGTTCGCCGGCTTCCTGGTGGCGACGGTGGCGCCTACGCCGAGCGCAGCTCCCGCCGCAGCACCTTCCCGCCCGTCCCGACAGGCAGTGACGGCACGAAGTTGACCTTCGTCGGGCACTTGTAGCGGGCCAGGCGGTCGGCGCAGAACTCGATGACCTCGTCCTCTTCGAGCAGGCGGCCCGCCTCGGTCACCACGAAGGCCACCACGGTCTCGCCCGAGTACGGGTGGGCGTTGCCGACCACGGCCACGCCGGCGATGGCGGGGTGTTCGAGCAAGGTGTCTTCCACCTCGGCGGGGTAGACGTTGAAGCCCGACACGATGATGAGGTCCTTGGACCGGTCGACGATGTAGAGCCAGCCTTCGTCGTCGGCCACGGCGATGTCGCCGGTGCGCAGCCAGCCGTCGTCGGTGAGGGCTTTGGCGGTGGCGGCCTCGTCGTACCAGTAGCCCTTGAAGACGTTGGGGCCGCGCACCCAGATCTCGCCGGGGTCGCCGACCAGGGCGTCCTCGCCTTCCTCGTCGACCAGGCGCACGTCGATGCCGGGCAGGGGCACGCCGATCGAACCGGTGCGGGGCGGGCGGTCGGCCAGCGAGGAGGTGACCACCGGCGCCGCCTCGGTCAGCCCGTAGCCCTGGTGGATCGACATGCCGAAGCGGGCTTCGAAGGCGGCGGGGACCTCGTCGGGCAGCGGCGCGGCGCCCGAGGTGGCGAGGCGCACGGTGCCGAAGGCGCCGGGGTTGGCGCCCAGCATGGTGGCCCATGCGGTGAACATGGGCGGGGCGCCCGCCACCAGGGTGATGCCGTGGCGCTGGAGGGTGTCGAGCGAGGCCACCGGGTCGAAGCGCTCGACCAGGACGACGCGTGCGCCCGCCGCGAGGGCGAGGCCGAGCACCACGTTGAGGCCGAAGATGTGGAACAGGGGCAGGACGCCGAGGAGGCGGTCGTCGGGGGTGAGGCGGCGGCCGGGGTGGCTCTGCACCTGGTCGATGTTGGAGCGCAGGTTGCCGTGGGTGAGCATGGCCGCCTTGGGGGCGCCGCTGGTGCCCGAGGTGAAGATGAGCACGGCCAGGTCGTCGGGGTCGCGGTCGACGATGGGGGCGGGCTCGCCACCGAAGAGGTTCTCCAGCCGGTCGTCGCCCTCGCCGCTCCAGATGAGGACGCGCTCGATGCCCGCGGCGGCCTGGTCGACGCCGGCCAACGCCTCGCGTCCTGACGGTCCCGAGAGGACGACGGTGGCGCCTACGGCCTTGATCTCCCGCTCGAGCTCGGCGGCCGGGCTGGTGGGGTTCAGGGGCACCGCCACGGCGCCGACGCCGAGCACGGCCAGGTAGCCGACGGCGAAGAACCAGTTGTTGGCGGCCACCAAGGCGACGCGGTCGCCGGGCTCCACGCCGAGCCGGGTCAGCCCGCCCCGCAACTCGGCCACCTGGGTGCGCAAAGTGCCGTAGGTGGTCGGTTCCCCCCTGCTGACAATGGCGACGGCGTCGTCGGGATGGCCCTCGATGATTGCTGCCAGGTTCACTGCGTCTCCCTCCCCACCGCCATGCCACCACGGTACTGGTCAAGGCGGCGGCGCGATCAGCCGAGACAAACCAAGAACCACGAAAAGGCAAACCCGTCGGAAGGCGGGGACGCAAAGCCACCGGGCCAGAACGGCCGGCGGGGCTACCGAACGGAGGACCGCTCGTGCGGTTGCGACACCTGTTGGCCGGGATGTGCATGGCAATCGTCGGGGTGCTGGTCCCCGTTGCCGTTGCCCCCGCCGGTGCCGCGGCCGACCCCCAGGCCGCCGAAGCCGCTTTCGTGGCCAAGATCAACGCCCTGCGCGCCGCCAAAGGCCTGGGCCAGTTGCGGGTCGACGCCGAACTCACCTCGATCGCCCGGCAGTGGGCCGCTCGCATGGCGAGCAAGGGCGACATCGCCCACAACCCGTCGTTTTCGGCCCAGGTGCAGGCCAACTGGGTGAAGCTCGGCGAGAACGTCGGCATGGGCCCGACCGTCGACAAGCTGCACGCCGCCTTCGTGGCCAGCCCCACCCACTACAAGAACCTGGTCGACGGTGCCTTCGAGCTCGTCGGCGTGGGCGTGGTGGTGGGCGCCAACGGCATCCTGTTCACCGCCCACCAGTTCGAGCGCCTGGCCCCTGCGGGCACCCCGGCGCCGGCTCCGGCGGCCGCCGCCAAGGCCGCTCCCGCTCGCTCCGTCCCCCAAACGGCGGCTGCTCCGGCACCTGTGCCGGCGACTCCCATGGCCCCTGCCCACGCTGTGCAGGTGCTGGAGCAGCTCCGCCTCTTCGACCGCCCCGCGGCCTGATCCGTCGAAGTGTGGGGAGTTTCGGGGCGCAAAGCGCCCCCACACCCCACACATAGCAACCGGGGGGGGGGGCGGCC
>DATLNE010000010.1 GCA_035536915.1 Acidimicrobiales bacterium | reverse complement strand
CGTCCGGGTGCTCGACGAGGACGGGGAGCTCCTGCGCCACCTCACACTCGACCCCACACGGGACTACCAGCGGCAGGACTCGGGCTGAGTGTCTACGGTGTCTCGCGACATCTGTCTCCGATGTCCCGCGACATCACACGGTGGGCGTAACAGGACTCGAACCTGTGACCTCAGCCGTGTGAAGACCGCCGGACGGCGGCAGACGAACGCCGACGAACTGAAAGTGCTGGTCAGCGGGGCAGCGGCCTCAGCCGAATCCATACGGACGGCGGCGGCTGTGGGATGAATGTGGGATGCGTGCGCCTGCATCCGCCGACGTGCAGATCGCCGAATGCCCACTGAGCCAGCGGCAAGCCCCGACCTGTCGGGCTGGCTTGCGAGCGATCTTGGCCGGGCGACTCGGCAGGGTCAAGGGACGCCGGACAGGCGAGCGAGAACCGGAGCATGCGGAGGCTCGCAGCGACCCTTGACGCAGCCGAGGCGGTCGGCCATCAAGGTGCTGCGGATACCGGCCCTGGCCTGGCCTTGAACGTGACGAGCTTCCACACATCGCCGTCCCGTTCCAGCCAGACGTGCCAAGGCGCCTTGCCTTCGTCGGACCAGCCGTTCTTGCGCGGCGTCAGGTAACTCTCGAACCCGAGAAAGCCGGCGAACGCTTTGTTCCCGTCCACGATGACGCCGTACCACTCCTCGATGGTGAGGCGGTAGTCGCTAAATCCCTTGTAGTTGGGGTCGGCTTGCACCTGCCGCAACGTATTCTCCATCGACCTGACCGTTTCGGCTGCCACCGAATCGGTGAACACGTCCAGTAGTTCGGCCGTGCGGCGTGCTCGCTTGGCTCCGTCGTTCAATACCGAGGCCCGTTCCGCCGGAGTGGACGGCATGGCGAGGGCGAGATTGGCTCGTCGAATCAGGTCGGGCACCGCGGACCGGACGGCAGCAACCTGAGTGGCGTCACCTCTGTCTCCGAACCCCCAGAGCTGCGCG
Source organism: Acidimicrobiales bacterium (assembly GCA_035536915.1). Taxonomy (NCBI): domain Bacteria; kingdom Bacillati; phylum Actinomycetota; class Acidimicrobiia; order Acidimicrobiales; species Acidimicrobiales bacterium. The sequence continues at coordinate 159,120 of DATLNE010000010.1, read as the reverse complement.
AGCGGCTTGGGGTCGTCGGTCGAGGGAGGGCTGTTCGGGTCGGGGAGCGTCGTAGAGGTGGTAGAGGTGGCTGCGACCGGCGCGGCGGTGTCCTCGCCGCCCGCGAGGCGGGCTACGCCCCAACCTGCAAGACCGATTAGGGCCACAGAGCCAATCGCCAACACGGTCGTCGTTTTGATCTTCATTTGCTCCTAGGCGATGAGGTTTGACGGGAGTTCCAACGACAGCGGCCAGGCTCCTGGGGGGAGGGAGCCTGGCCGCTTGCGGGTGGACTGGACTTACTACGGTGCCGCGTCGAGCTTTGTCTTGATATCGACCAGCTTCCACACGTCGCCGTCACGTTCCAGCCAAACGTGCCACTGGCCTTCCTGGGTGTTGGGTGGGCGCGCCGCCATATCGGGAACGACCACGCTCTCCTTTCCGTGGAACCCGGCGAAGGCTTTGTGACCGTCGACTGTCACTCCGTACCACTTGTCGATTGTCACCTGATGGTCGGTGAAAGGCCGGAAGGTGGGGTCATCGACCGCCTGAGCTATCGCGTCCTCAATTGCCTTGATCTTTGTGTCCGCAACGGAGGCTGCAAATACGCTTCGGAACTCCCCGGCACGTTTCTCCTTCTTGGCCAGCGACCGGATCTCGCTCGCACGCTCATCGGCCGCGCCTGGCAGCATGAGCTGCACCTTGTAGCGGTGGATGAGGTCGGGAACCGCTGCTTTCACCGCGGTCACGTCGACCGGGTTTCCTGTGTCACCGAAGTCGTTGAGTACCGGAAGGCGCGGCGGGTCTTTGGGGTTGACGATCTTTGTCGCGTTGTCGATGGCCCGTTGCTTCTCGGTGTCGTTATCGGAAGCGGTGACGCTGGCGATGCTCAACCCGCCAACCGCCACTGCTACGACCAAGGAAACAACCGCCGCCTTCTTGCCCTTGTTGGTGAATGTCATTCTCATCCCCCTCAGATCCCGACGATCCGGGCGCGCATGTTGGCCTTGATGAATGTGTCCCATTGGTTCAGGTAACCCCAGTTCCAAGGAGCGTGCTGACGGTCCCTGGTGTGTTGGTTCATGTAGTCGCCTGTGAATGTTCCACGCGGCCCGATCTGTGGATAGTCGTAGGAACTGGTCCAACCGATCGCGACAGAGAGATGGCTCCAGCCGTCGCCAGTCCCGTGGTCGTATTCGTACAGCTCACCGGGAAGGGCCGGGGTGTACTGCTGTGTCATGTTCATGGCCGTGAAGTCCGCGCCCCAACCACCGACTTGGGAGGTGACGAAGGCGGTGTTCTCGCGCCACGACAGACTCGACTGCCCGCTGTGGGTGAGGAAGTAGAGCGAGTCGCCGTTGTAGTACCACCACTCGTAGGCAGCCTGACTGGCGTTGAAACGCATCGCTACGCCAGCGGCAAGCCAAACCTGGCTGGCATAATTCGTGCAGTCGTTGCTGTAGCTCTTGAAGTCGGGATTGCGGACCTTACCGTCCAAGGTAGGATCGTATTGCGAGTCGACCACCCATCGCTCCGCGTACTGCGCGGCCTTGTTTGTGTCGAACGCATGTGCGGGCGGCGCTGGCAGTATCACGCTAGCGGCGACCATCAGGAGGACAAGGCCGAATGCGGCTGGCCGTCCGGTTCGTATCGCGTTGCCGTTCACGATTGTGTGACGCTCCCTTCAGGGTTCGGTGGAGAAGGAAGCGCCCTGCGAGTGCCCCCCCCATTTCCCCTAGTCGCTGACGATGACTGTACGAGGTAACCCTCGTCGGCACAATGCTCCCCTGTGGATAGTCACCCCCTCCGGCGTCACCCTCCGAAACCCGCTGAGGGGCAACTTTAGAGGAGTACACTGTGGTGTTAGAGTTATAGCTGCTGTGGAGTCGGGGCGCAATGCCCGATCCCCGACGTCAACGAGTGGCGCAGACAGTTGGCGCCCGCGTGAGGCAACGCCGCCTGGAGCGGGGTTGGTCGCTCGAACAGTTGGGCGAGCAGGCTGACATGCACTTCACCTACGTCGGGGTCGTGGAACGGGGCGAGTCCAATATCACCGTGTACAGCGCCGTCAAGCTGGCAGCGGCCTTGAACGTCAACCCTTCCGAGCTGGTCGACGGCCTGACGCCGTAGCGAGACGGCGCGATCGCTCGTCCGATGGCGGCCCCGCAGCCCAACCGAGCCGCGCATCCCATCAGCCGGGCCGAGGACGGCCCCCCAGGGCCGCCCGCAGGCCCGGCGGCGGCGAAGCCGCCCTCTTGATCCCGTAGAGGAAGTCCTCACACTTTCTTCTCCCTCCCTCACCACGGGCTGACGAGAGAGCGCCCTCCAGCGGCCAAGCCGACGAGCTGGCGACGGCGCGAGCCGAGGGGAACCGGACGGCGGCGGGCCGGTGCGGAGCGCGTGCGACGGGCGGGCGAGCAGGCCGACGACGGCGAGGCGGGCGCGTCCGTCGAGAACGGGTGCGCGTTTCGGCGGTCGCGAGGGGCTTTATAGGGGTGTGAGGCGATACGTGTGTCCGAAACGGCCCCCAGAAGTGGCGCTATGCCGGTGTGGGACTGATGGGCCTTCCTGTTGTCCGCGATCCGGCCCCGGCCGCACATTTCCCTCCCGGCGGGGCGTGCAAGAGGCGGCGTCGACGCGCATTCCGTTCGGAACCGCGAATTGCCCCGTACCGAAACGGGGCCGAAAACGGGCTTCCGTCAGCAGAGGAGGGTGTCGCGAACCGGGCCGCGAAGGCGCATCCCCTGGACAGAGGAGGGATTCCCGTACCGATGGGCCGGAACGGCCGCTTCACCGAATGGAGGGGGATTTCTTCGGAAGGGCTGTCCCGAACGGGACGGCCGGAACGCATGGAAGGTGGCGACGGCCGTGTTCGAGCGCCGGTGACGGACGACGAGGAGGACCGCAGAGGAAACGAGCCGGCACGAGAAACCTTCGTGCAAAACCGGCCGGAAACGCTGCTTTCGGAAGTGAGGGATTGGCGATTCGAGGCAATCCGTTGGACGGATTCCGTACCGATCGGGGGTCCGCGAAGGGTTTCGACAACGAGAGGCAGTGCGAAGCGGCCCGGACGGAGCGGTCCCAAGAAGCGTGACGGGGCGCCCGGCCGGTTCGAGCGCCATTCATCGGACGAAGGGAGGAGGACGCATGACGACAGCGACGGGAGGTTCCGGCCCGAGAGGCCGCTACCGGATTCGAGTTGCGCTGCGGGGGCCGCCGACGCGCATTCCAAGAGAGACAGCGGATTTCCGGATCGGCCCCGTCCGGCGTCCGAACAACAGGCACGGAGGAACAGCGATGCACACGCAGGACACCCGGCGCAGGCCGGGAGCAGTCGAGGAGCAGGCAAACGACGGGCCGAGAGGCCCCCACGAAAGGAGCAGGACCGAATGATGAAGCTGAGGATCGACACCGCCGGCATGGAGTTCATGGCCGCAGGGCCGCCCGAGCCGGTGGTCGACTTCGACACCAAGCAGCCCAAGACCGACGAGTCCGGGGCGGCGCTGCACTCGTTGCAGCTCGTCGTGCTGGGCGAGGACGGGGCCGACGTGATCAACGTCAAGTTCCCCGGTTCGCCCAAGGGCGTCGGCAAGGGCAGCCCGGTCAGGGTCACGGGACTGGTGGCCGTGCCCTGGTCGATGAACGACCGCTCCGGCGTCGCCTTCCGGGCCGCGTCGGTGGAGGCCCTGCCCGCGGCGGCGAGCGGCCGGGCGGCGTCGTGACGGCGACAACGGCGACCCACAACAACCACCCGGCGGGAACGGGCGCGCACGGCGGCGCGCCCACCCGCCCCATTCGAGAGGACGAATCGTGAGCTACACGAAGGAGCAGATGGAGAAGTACCGCAAGCAGGACGACGCGGTGATGGCGGTCCTCGACGGCATCCTGCGCTTCCTGTGGGCCGGACGCGTCGAGCTGGCCCTGCTGGCACCCTCGGCGGCGTTCTTCGCCTGGGCGACGCTCTACGTCGGGGTGCCGCCCGGCCTGGCCGCGGCGGAGACGGCGGTGACATGGCTGCCGTGGCTCCTGTGGGGCCGTGCCCGGCGGTGGCTGTTCCGCACGCTGCGGCGGGCGAGCGTCCGGCGCAACCTGCTCGCGGCCATCCGCACGGCCGAGACGTTCAAGGGGTTCCAGCCCCGCGTCGTGAAGGTGCGGGAGCTGGCCGGCGGCGACGAGGCGACGTTGGAGCTGCCCCGCGGGGGCACGGCTGCCGACCTGGAGAAAGCGGCCGAGTCCGTCGCCTCGTCGTTGCAGGTCCGCGAGGTCCGGGTCGCACGCGAGGTGTCCAACGCCCGGCGGGTGCGCGTCGTGATCGTGCGCCGGGACTTCCTGAGCGCACGAGTCCTGCCCTGGCCCTGGGCCGAGGCCCGGCAGACGACGCTCTGGCAGCCGTTCCCGGTGGGCGTGGACGACGAGGGCCGAGAGGTGCTGATGACCCTGGTGGAGCGCAACCTGCTCGTCGGCGGCGAGCCGGGCGGCGGGAAGTCCGGTGCGGTGAACCTGATCTGCGCCGCGGCGAGCCTCGACCCCGAGGTCGACCTGTACCTGCTCGACGGCAAGCTGGTCGAGCTGGCCGCGTGGCGGGACTGCGCCAAGGCCCATGCGGGCGTGTCGGTGGTCGAGGCCAACGCGCTGCTGCGCGAGCTGCGGACCGAGATGGAGGCCCGCTACGCCTGGCTGCTGGAGATCGGCAAGCGCAAGGTGGAGCGGGGTGACGGTCCCGGCCTGGCCGTGGTGGTGGTGGACGAGCTGGCCCACTACCTCACCAACGGCACCAAGGAGGAACGGGCCGAGTTCGCGGACCTGCTGCGGGATCTCGTCTCCCGCGGACGGGCGGCGGGCGTCGTCGTCGTGGCCGCCACGCAGAAGCCCTCCAGCGACACGATCCCCACGGCGCTGAGGGACCTGTTCGGCTACCGCTGGGCCTTCCGCTGCACGACCCCGCAGGCGTCCGACACCATCCTCGGTGCCGGGTGGGCGTCGTTGGGCTTCTCGGCCACCGAGGTCGACCCCGGTGCCCGAGGCGTCGGCTTCCTGCTCCACGAGGGCGGCATGCCGGTCCGGCTGCGGTCCTACTGGCTGGACGACGACACCATCGCCGCCATCGCACGGCGGGCGGCCGAACTGCGTGGGAAGGGAGGGAACGTCGCGTGACGGCTGAGCCGACAGCCCCGGCCCTGTCCCCTTCGGTGCGCGACGTGCTGCGGCGGGCGTCCGATGCCGAGGGCTACGAACGGTGGCAGGCGCAGTGAGGGCCGCCCGCTTCTGCTCGTCGCCCGTACGGCTCACCGGGCGCACGGAGCGCGTCGACACCGAAACGGGCGAGCTGTCCGTCCGGTTCTCCACCGAGGGCGAACCGGACGGCATCCTGCTCAAAGCCTGCGGGTGTCGGCGCGAGTCGGTGTGTCCGAGCTGCGCCGCGGTCTACCGGGCCGACGCCTACCAGCTCGTCGTCGCCGGCCTGCGGGGCGGCAAGGGCGCCCCCGAGTCGGTGAGCGGGCATCCGGCCGTGTTCGTGACGCTCACCGCGCCGGGCTTCGGTCCGGTCCACTCCCGGCGCGAGCGAGACGGCCGGGCGCTGGTGTGCCGTCGCCCTCGACGGGGCGAGTCCTGCCCGCACGGTCGGCGGCTGTCGTGTTCGGTACGTCACGCCGAGGACGACGAACGCCTGGGTGAGCCGATCTGCGTGGCCTGCTACGACTACGAGGCCGCGGTGCTGTGGAACGCGTCGGCCCCGGAGCTGTGGCGGCGCACAACGATCTACCTGCGCCGGTCCCTGGCCCGGGGGGCGGGACTGAGCGCCGCCGAACTCGCGGAGCGGGCCCGGCCCAGCTACACCAAGGTCGTCGAGTACCAGCGCCGGGGCGTCGTCCACGTCCATGCCGTCATCCGCCTCGACGCGCCGGGGGCCGTGGTCGAGCCACCGGGCGACGGCCTGGGCCTGGACGCGCTGGTATCCGCGATGTCGGCTGCGGTGCCGCTTGTGACCGTGCGCCTGCCCTTCGAGCGCGACGGCGAGGCCATGGTCGCCCGGTGGGGCGAGCAGGTCGACGTGCGGCCCATCCTCGTGCGTCCCGGTGCGATCCCGGCCGGGGCGGTGGCGGCGTATGTCGCCAAGTACGCCACCAAGTCCACCGAGGGGGACGGCAACCTCGACCATCGCCTCGACGCCGAGGAGTTGCCGTACCTGCGGCTGCGGCCCCACCTGCGGAAGCTGGTCGACACGGCCTGGACACTCGGCGGGCGACCGGACCTGGAACACCTGCGCCTGCGGGCCTGGGCGCACACGCTTGGATTCCGCGGCCACTGGCTGACCAAGAGCAGGCACTACTCGACCACCTTCACCGCGCTGCGCCGTGCACGCGCCGAATGGCACGACGACGAGAACCCCGAAACGGTCGAGCACAAGTCGTGGCGCTACGTGGGCCGCGGGTACACGACGCCGGGCGACGCGTGGCTGGTGGAGTCGGCGGCCAGGGAGCGCGACGAGCTGCGGCGCATCGCACGCGCCGAGGCACGCGCCGTCGCCCGGCTCGAGGAGGCGGTGTAGATGGACAGGCTGCTCCTCAAGCCGGAAGAGGCGGCGCTGCTGTTGGGCATCGGGCGCACGAAGCTCTACGAGCTGCTCGCCATCGGTGTGATCCGATCCGTCCAGATCGGCGCGTGCCGTCGCGTGTCGAGGCAGGCATTGGAGGAGTACGTCAACCGACTGCAAGCGGAGGCGGACGAGGATGCAGTCTCCTAGCATTCTCTTGTCATCAGACAATAGAACTAGTACGATGGGCAGATGCCACCCGAGGTCGTAGGGGTCGCGGAGATTGCCGAGATGCTCGGCGGGGTGAGTCGGCAGCGCGTCGACCAGCTCGCCCGCGACTACGCCGATTTCCCCGCTCCCATCGGCAACCTCGCCAGAGGTCGCGTGTGGGACCGCGCCGACGTTGCTGCGTGGATGGCACGCCATCCCGACCGCCGAGGCGGCAGACCGAAGAATGCCACCCGAGGAACAAGAAAGGAGGGCAAGTGAGCATCCACAAACGGCAGACGGCCAAGGGCGTTCGGTACGACGTGAAGCTGCGCGATCCGAACGGCCGCATGTACCAGCAGACGTTCCGGACCAAGAAGGAAGCGGAGACGTACCAGGCCAAGGAACTGTCCGACCGTGCAAGCGGACGGTGGGTCGATCCCCGCGGGGGCGACACGCTGTTCGGTGCGTTCGCTACGGATTGGTTGGCATCCGATCCCGGCAAGCGACCGAGTTCGCTGGCGCGCGACGAAACCATCGTCCGAGTCCACCTGAAGCCGAAGTTCGGCAAGCGTCCCCTCGGCTCCATCACGCCCAAGGACGTGCAGAGCATGATCAACGAGTGGTGCAAGACGCAGAAGCCGCACACGGTCCACCGCCAGCACAGCGCGCTCTCCGCGATCTTCAACGCGGCCGTCGAAGCCGACTTGATCGGCCGTTCGCCTTGCCGAGGCATCAAGCTTCCCGCCATCCCGAAGAAGAAGGCGCACATCGTTGATGCCGACGAGCTGGTGACGTTGGCACACGCCAGTCGGGAAGGCACGCGCCCCATGCCCTACGTCGGCGCGGTGCTCGGTCCTCGTTGGGGCGAGTGCGCCGGCTTGAAGGTGGGTCGTCTCGACTTCCTGCGAGGACTCATGACGATCGACTGGCAACGCACCCGCGGGCCTGGCGGCGTGATGGTCGAAGGACCGCCGAAGTCGGCGGCAGGCGAACGCACGATCGCGGTTCCCAAGCTGCTCATGGACATGCTGGCCGAGCATCTGGCCCGGCGTGGACTGACGGCGGCGGACGCGGACGCCTATGTGTTCGTCGGCCCTGACGGCGGGCCGCTCGACTACAGCGATTGGTACCACCGGGATTGGGTGCCGGCTTGCAAGGCGGCAGGTGTTCCCGGCTTGAAGTTCCACAACCTGCGGGACGCCAACATCACCGGCATGGTGGCCGAGGGTGTCGACATGAAGACCGCACAGACCAGGGCCGGGCACGCCGACGTTCGGGTGCTGCTCGGCATCTACGCACAGGCAACCACCGAAGCCGACCGCCAAGCCGCCGAACGGCTGGCCGACCGCTTCATGCGGCCCATCTCCACGGAGTCTGACAAGGACGTGGGATAGCACCGACGCACCTGGAACCTCGCCCTCGGCCGGGCACTCGGCGTGACTTGTCGTCAAGCCGGGATTGAGTGATCCGCGATTTCGCAATTCTCGACGGCGATACTGGAATATGGCCGACAGCACGGTCGTTCTCGGTGTCACCGGCATCGTCGTATCCGGCGTTGTGGGTCCGACTGTCGCGGCCTGGATGGCTCGACGGACGCGGTCGCGAGAATTTCACCGTGAGCAAGCTGCGCAACGCCGCGACGAGTTGCGGGGACTTCTCAACGAGGCGGCGGGTCTGCTGGCTAGCGGCCCGACGAACCTGCGGATATTGCAGGCGTCCCAGCCCGATGCGGAGGACGTGGAACGGGCGCGGAGTTGGCTGTCGCAGGTGTTCCCGATCGGGCAACGACTACAGCTTTGGCTACCAGGTGACCATCAGGTGGTCCGCGCCTATGAGCGCGTACGCGAACAGCTTGTGAACACGGCCGAGGCGGGAGCCGCGGCGTCGCGCGAGACATTGCTGGAGCGTTTCGAGCAGGACCGACGTGGGTTCCTCGATGTGTCCCGCCAGACGCTACTGAGCCCGATTCCTGAAACCGGTGACGCTCTATGAACTTGGACTCCTACTCCGTCGATGCCGTGATGGTACATGACGTGCCACGGGGCAACGATGATGACGAAGAACTCATTCTCACTGATGCACCGATAGAACTTGACAGCGACCTGCGCCGGTATTTCCGAAGAAAGATTCTGACCAGTCTCAAGGAGCGTGGCGTCGAGGTTGTTGCAGACGAGAACGAGGACGACAGTGTTCGCACGGCGGTCGCTCAGCTCATCAAGCAACCTTCCGATCTGGTGATGGCATCGCGCACCATCGCGGAACGTCTCGATGCCGTGCAGACCGGCCGCAACCCCGCGGGGTTGCTAGCAGTGATCACGGGCACCGTCGACGGCGGCCCATGCGCATCGGTGCTGAAATTGGAGCGTGAGCAGGGCCTGCGTTTCCGCATCACAACCGTCGACGGCCGCCGGATCGTTGACCTCCAGTACCTTCGCGACCTCACCCTCACCGATAAGACGAAGGTATTCAAGACCTCGCTTCTCGTCGCCGACGGAAAGGGCAAGGCGAGCGCTGCTGGAATCGTGGGCCGGGTTTCGGACGACCAGCGTGGGAGCGAGACCAGCGCGGGTGTCGCCAGCTTCTTCCTGAGCACCTTTCTCGGCTGTCGTCTCCGAGACAGCCCCGAGAAGTCGACCTTGGAGTTCGTCCAGGCGGTCGACGGCTTCATCAATGAGCAAGTCGAAAGCGCTGAGCGCAGAGGTCGGTACCAGGTCGCGTTGCTCGCGACGATGCAGGATCAGACCGGCGAGGTAAAGCCCCGTTCCTTTGCCAACACACACTTCGACCCGGTCGACCGTCCGACGTTCTTGGATCGGGTACGCGAGGCGGGTCTCGATCCAGACACGCCGTTTGCCAAGGACACCAGCCTCGTCAAGGTCAGCGGCTTCAGGATGACCTTTCGCTCGGGAATGGTGTTGGTTGGCAGCCAGGACGACTTGCAACAGCGTGTCGAGATTCGTCCCGATGATGCGCCTACACCTGGGGTGGACGTCAACGATGCGATCAAGAAACTGCGGGGACGATGAACCGCGCCTCGGTTTCGTCAGCGGGGTCCACGTCGGCCCATGTGGGATGGATGTGGGATGACTCCCCGGTCCACCTGACCGGAGTCTGGTAGCGCAACCGGTTGACCAGCACTTTTCCGCAGTGGGCGTAACAGGACTCGAACCTGTGACCTCAGCCGTGTGAAGGCTGCGCTCTAACCAACTGAGCCATACGCCCGGGGTCGTTCACTGTAGCGCCTCCGCCGCGGCCTCTGGCCGGTACGAGAGCCGCGGCTCGGGTGCCTGGAGGGGCGCTCGAAACGACGAGAGCATGCCGGAGGGGTGCCGAGCCGGGCGGAGCAGCATCCTGGCCGACGACAGCACCGCCCCTCGGTGCTCCCCCGCCAGCCACGCCCACCCGGCGGCGCTTGCACTCGCCTCGGTCACCGACACCGACACCGGGCCGAAGCGCATCAGTGCCGCCAGCCGGCGCGGCACCAGTACCGGCCCGTCGCCTCGCGCCTGCACCGCTCGCATGGGCAGCACGGCGGGCACGGCAACCCGTCCGCACGCCGCCCGCACCTCGACACCGCCGTCGACCCACCGCAGCACCCGCACGTCCCCGTCCGCCGACCACTCCAACGACCCGAGCGTCGCGGGCAGCCCCCAGTTCAACAGGCTCCCCACTTTGGCGGCCGCTTCCGACACCACCATCGACGTCACGCACAGCCCGGGCCGCAGCCCCAACCGGGCAGGCTCGGCCACCGACAGCTCCACGTACGGCCCCACCGGCGACTCCGTGTACCGGCACCCGACCAACACCGCAGGGCCCGGCAACGCCCGCACGCCGGCAGGCAACCGACGACCCCGGCCACCACCACGACCACCACCGCCGGCCCCCGACCGCACCAACGCCACGATCACCTCGCCACGCAATGCCCATGGAGCATGCGGCGCCTCGGCCATGCCGATCACCGTAACCCGCCGACCCGCACCCGACCCGCGGTGGTTGACTTACACCCATGCGGATCGCACTCATCGCACCGCCGTGGACGCCCGTCCCACCCACCCTCTACGGCGGCACCGAGCTCGTCGTCGACCACCTCGCCACCGGCTTCCAAGCCGCGGGCCACGAGGTCCTCCTCTTCACCACCGGCGACTCCACCTGCCCCGTCCCCAAAGCCCACGTCCTGGCCAAGAGCGAGGGCCACCGCATCGGCAACGCCACGCCCGAGCTCATCCACGTCCATGCCGCCTACGACGCCGTCCAGGGCTACGACATCGTCCACGACCACACCGTGCTCGGCCCGCAACTCCTCCACCGCCACGGCGACCTCAACGTCGTCACCACCGTGCACGGCGCCCTCGACGGCGAGCTCGGCCCGGTCTACGAACGCATCGCCCCCACGGTCCCCCTCATCGCCATCTCCCACGCCCAGCGCCGCCCCGCGCCCCACCTGCCCGTCGCCAAGGTCATCCACCACGGCGTCGACCCCGCCGACTTCCCGATGGGCAACGGCGACGGCGGCTACTTCGTCTTCCTCGGCCGCATGTCGCCCGACAAGGGCGCCCACCGCGCCATGGAGGCTGCCTACAAAGCAGGCGCCAAGCTCGTCATGGCCGCCAAGATGCGCGAGCCCGCCGAGCGGGAGTACTTCGAGCGCTTCGTCCAGCCCTACCTCAACGACGACCTCGTCTACCTCGGCGAGATCCCCCACGAGGACAAACTCGCCCTCCTGGCGGGCGCCACCGCCCTCCTCTTCCCCATCCGCTGGAACGAGCCCTTCGGCATGGTGATGATCGAAGCCATGGCCTGCGGCACGCCCGTGCTCGCCTTCCCCGAGGGCGCCGCCCCCGAAGTCGTCGAACACGGCAAGACCGGCTTCCTCTGCCACGGCGAAACCGACATGGCCGAAGCCATCACCCGCGCCCACACCCTCGACCGCCAGGCCTGTCGAGCCGCCGTGGAGGGCTACTTCTCCACCGAGCGCATGGTGGCCGAGCACCTCGCCCTCTTCGAACAGCTCCTCGGCTGACGCGACCGCGAGCCGCTACGACAACGGGAACGCCGCAGGCACAGGATCGAGCCCCAGCGCCGTCTCCAGTGCCGCCATGGTCCGCAGTACCACCAAGTCGCCGTGCTGGGGACCGACCAACTGCAGCCCCACCGGCATGCCGTCGGCCGTGTACCCGGCGCACACCGTCCCCGCCGGCGACCGCGTCAGGTTGAACGGATAGGTGAACCGCACCCAGTTCGCCTCGTCCGCCCCGTTGACCCTGCCGAACCCGCCGCTCACCGGCGTCTGCCCCGCCACCACCGGCGTCACCAGCACCCGCACCTCGTGGAACAGCCGCACCAACCGCACGTTCAACTCGTGGCACACGTCCTCGGCCCGCACGAGGTCGACGGCCGACAACCCCGTCGCCAACTCCAACGTCCGCACCAGCCCGGGGTCGATGCGCTCCCACGCGTCGGTGCCCTCGTACGCCGCCAACGTGCGCAGGTTGTAGGTCGACGTGAGTTGCAGCCACGGCCACACCGGGTCGTCGGGGAACACCGAGCCCACCTCGACGACATCGGCGCCCAGCGACGACAGCACCCCCACCGCCGACTCGCAGACCCGCCGCACCTCGTCGTCGACGGTGGCGTAACCCAGCGTCGGCGACCACGCCACCTTCATGGGGACGTGGGCCGCCTCCAGCGCGGCCGACCACGCGGGCTCCGGCATGGGCAGCGAACGCAGGTCGCACGGGTCGGGCCCGATCACCGCGTCGAGGGCCAGGACGGTGTCGGACAGCCGCCGCGCCATCACGCCCCGCGTCGACAGGTGGTGCCAGTCGGGCGCCCGCTCGCCGCCCGTCGGCACCCGGCCCAACGACGGCTTGTAGCCGGGCATGCCGCACAGCGCGGCGGGGATGCGGATGCTGCCGCCGCCGTCGGACCCCGTCGCCAACGGCACCATGCCCGCGGCCAACGCCGCCGCACTGCCGCCCGACGATCCACCGGGCGAACGCGACAACGAGAACGGGTTGCGGGTGGCGCCGAACACGCTGTTGGTGGTGTCGGCCTTCCAGCCCAACTCGGGCGTGTTCGTCTTGCCCACCACGACACAGCCCGCCGCCTTCAAGCGCGCCACCAACACGGAGTCGGCAACCGCCGCCGGACCGTCGGCAAAAGCAGCCGAACCCTTCGACGTCACGAACCCCGCGGCGTCCTCCAAGTCCTTCACCGCCAACGGGATGCCCGCCAGCTCGCCCACGTCTTCGCCCCGCGCCACCCGCTCGTCGATCGCACCGGCCGCGGCCATGGCGGCATCGGCATCGACGGCGGTGAAGGCGTTGACCTGTTCGTCGAGCGCCTCGATGCGGTCGAGCGCGTGCTGCACCAGCTCCCGCGACGACACCCGTCCGCTGCGCACGTCGTCGGCCCACGCGGCCACGCTCTGGCGGCGGAAGTCCGTCATTCGACCCCGTAGTGCCGCAGCTCCACGACGTTGCCGTCGGGGTCGAGCACGTAGAGCGACGTGGCCACCCCGCGGGCGCCCCACCGGGGGGCAGGCCCGTCGACCACGGTGAAGCGGCCCGACGCCTTCAACGCCTCCATGTCGGTGGGCGCCACCACCAGGCACAGGTGGTCCATGTTGCGCCCGTCGCGCTCCCCCGCCAGCAAGTCGACGACCGTCGTGTCGTCGATGCGCACCGAGGGGAACGGCACCTCGCCGCGCCGCCATTCGTCGACCCGCTCCGGCGCCAACCCCAACTCGTCGCAGTACCACGCAAGCGAACGCTCGACGTCGGCGACCCGCAGCACCAGGTGGTCGAAACCCGAAATTTGCAGCACACACGCAACCTTAGGCAAGCATCGTCGCATGATCACCGGCGCCACACTCGACCACGTAGCCGTCGCCGCCGAGCGCTGGGAGGACGCCTGGCCCCGCTACGCCCACGAGCTCGGGGGGCGGTGGGTCTCCGGCGGGGAGGCGCCCGGCTTTGCCGCCCACCAGTTGCGATTCGCCAACGGCGGCAAGCTCGAGATCATCCGCCCGCACGCCGTCGAGCAGAACGACTTCCTGCGCCGGTTCATCGACCGCAACGGCCTCGGCCCCCACCACCTCACCTTCAAGGTGCCCGACATCGCCGCCGCCCTCGACGAGGCCGAGCGGTCGGGCTACCGGCCGGTCAACGTGAACCTCGACGACCCCGACTGGAAGGAGGCGTTCCTGCACCCCAAGGAAGCGCCCGGCGTCGTCGTGCAACTGGCGGAGTCGGCGGGCGACTGGTCGAGCGCGCCGCCGCTCGGCTTCCCGCCGGCCGCCCACGACGCCGCGGCCACCCTGGACCGTGTCGTGCACGCAGTGGCCGACCTCGACGACGGGCTGGCGTTGTTCGCCACCCTGCTCGGCGGCGAGGAGGTCGACCGCGGCGACGGGTGGGTCGAACTGCGGTGGGCGACGCCCATCCGCGTCCGTCTCGTCACCAGCGAGACGGCGTGGGTCGGCGAGCGCCACGGACGGGTCCACCACGTCGCCTTCACCTGCCCGTGGCTCGAGGGGGAGGCCCGCACGGTGGAGCCCGACGACAACCTGGGCACCCGCTTGGTGATGTTTCCGAGTTGACCTCCCGGGTACGAACGCGGCATGGGAATCGACGACATGAAGGGCCGAGTCAAGGAAGCCGCAGGCGACCTGACTGACAACAAAGACCTCGAGCGCGAAGGCAAGGTCGACCAAGCCACCGGGACCGTCAAGGACAAGGTGGGCGACGTGGCCGACAAGGTGAAGGACACCATCAACCGCGACTGAGAACTGACGCCGCTCTCCCCCCAGCGGCGTCGATTGAAAGGCGACCCGGTCCCCCGGGTCGCCTTTCACGCGTCCGGGGGCTGTTTCGCCACGGCGCTGTAAGCGAACGCCGCCGTGGCCGCGGCGATCAGGCCGAGGCCCACCATGCCTGCGCCCTGGGTGGGCGACACAGTGCTGTCGGGCAGGAACGACAAGGCGTAGCCGATCAGCTCGGCCACCGCGAACGCCGCACCCAATGCCGTTGCGCCCCACAGGATGCCGGTTGCCCAGCGGCGTTCCCGGGCCGCTTCCGGGAGCCCGAGCAGGCGCGGCACCCCGACGAGCACGGGACAGAGCACGAGCCAAGCCACCGAGCCGGAGACGAAGCGGCCGAACCACACCACTCGTCCGGGCGCCGACAGCCCGCCATCGGTGAAACGGCCGAGCTCGGCGAACGCAGAGACGACGCCGAGCGCGGAGGCCGCCAACAGGCTTCCCGCCAGGACCACCAGCCCCTGATGGAGCCGGACGAGCTCGTTTGCCCTCACCGGCTCCATGGCCGCGAATAGTCCCATGACCTGGGGGTCCGCGTCACTGTCACACCCTCTGGTTACCCTCCGGTCGTGTGAAGTTGCTGCACACCTCCGACTGGCACCTGGGGCGCACGTTCCACAGCGCGCCCCTGCTCGAGCACCAGGTGGCAGCCGTCGACGCCCTCGTCGAGGTGGTGCGGGCCGAGGCCGTCGACGTCGTCGTGGTGGCGGGCGACATCTACGACCGACAGCTACCGGCGGGCGAGGCGGTGGAGGCGCTGTCGTACGCGTTGTGCGAGCTGCGGGGGGCAGGCGCACGAGTGGTGGGCATCGCCGGCAACCACGACTCCTCGGTGCGGGTGGGCTTCGCCGAGCCGGTGCTGGCCGCGGGCGGCGTCAGCATCCGAGGCGACCTGTCGACCATCGGCACGCCGGTGCTCGTCGAGGCGAGCGACGACGGCCCGCCGCTCGCCGTCTACCCCATCCCGTACCTCGAACCGGAAGTAGCCCGGCACCGGTTGGGGGCCACCGACGTGCGCACGCACGACGGCTTGCTGCGCACCGCCCTCGACCGCGCCCGCCTCGACTTGGCGGGCCGAGGCCACGTTCGTTCTGTCGCCGTCGTGCACGCCTTCGTGGCGGGCGGGCGCGAGTGCGACAGCGAGCGGCCCTTGTCGGTGGGGGGCACGGCCGAAGTGGGCCTCGACTGCTTCACCGGCTTCGACTACGCCGCCCTCGGCCACTTGCACGGGCGCCAGGTGCTGGGCGACGGACGAGTGCGTTACTCCGGCTCCCCGTTGGCCTATTCGTTCTCGGAACGGACGCACGTCAAGGGCGCCTGGCTGGTGTCGCTCGACGTCGACGGGCGCGCCGAGGTCGAGGGCGTCGACCTCCCCGTCCCTCGACGCCTGGCCGTAGTGGAAGGCCGCCTCGACGACCTGCTCGCGTCGGCCGCGTACACCGACGCCGAGCCGTGCTGGGTGCATGCCGTGCTCACCGACGCCGTCCTCCCACCCGAGGCCATGGCTCGGCTTCGTGCCCGCTTCCCCCATGCGTTGACGCTCGTCCATCGACCACCCACGCAGGTGGGCGCCACCACGGGCTACACCGAACGCATCCAGGGCAAGTCCGACTTCGACCTCACCGTCGACTTCGTCGAACACGTCACCGGCGAGCCCCCCGGCGCCGAGGAACGCGCCGACTTGGTGGCCGCCCTCGACGCCACCCGACCGGAGGTCGGGCCATGAGGCCGCGGCGGCTGCAGGCCACGGCGTTCGGGCCCTTCGCCACCCGGGTGGAGGTCGACTTCGACCGGCTGGCCGAGGCGGGGCTGTTCCTCATCCACGGCGAGACGGGGGCAGGCAAGACCTCGCTGCTCGACGCCATGTGCTTCGCCCTCTACGGCTCGGTGCCGGGCGTGCGCACCACCGACGACCTGCGCAGCGACCACGCGGCACGAGCGCCGACGGAGACGAGCGTCAGCCTGGAGTTCTCATTGCGGGGTGACGACTGGCGGGTGACCCGCACGCCACCGCACGAACGTCCCAAGCGCCGGGGCACGGGCACCACGCTGCAGAAGCCCAAGGCCACCGCGTCGCGGCGCCGAGGCGACGAATGGGTGCCGGTGGCCGACGGCGTCGAAGAGGTCGGCCTGCTCGTCAACGACCTCTTGGGGCTGACTGCGGCCCAGTTCCAGCAAGTCGTGGTGCTGCCCCAGGGCGAGTTCCAGCGGGCGTTGCGGGCCAATCCCAAGGAACGGGGCGAGCTGCTGTCCACCCTGTTCCGCACCGGGCGCTTCGGCGACGTGACTATCGCCCTGGTCGAGCGGGCCAAGCGCCTGGAAGGCGACGTGGCCGCTCGGCGCGACCAAGTGGGCGCGTTACGCCGCCAGGCCTCGGAACGGTGGGCCGAGGTGGCACCCGACGACGACGTAGCCGACGCCGACCTCGAGGCGCTCATCGTGCGAGCGTCGGTGACCGAAGCCGACGCCGCCGTGCGGCGGGCGGCAGCCGCCGACGCCGCCGACCGGGCGCATGCCGTGCACCGACGCGCCGAGCAGGTGGCGGAGCGACGAGCGCGCCGGGCCCGAGCCGAAGCAGAGCTGGCCGCGTGCGTGGCCGCAGCCGACGAGATGGAGGCGTTGTCGTCGCGGCTGGCCGGCGCCGAGCGGGCCGAACCCATGCGCCACCTGTTCACCATGCTGCGCGGTGCCGAGTCCGCCTACGAAGACGCGCTCGACCGCCGCCTCCTGCTCCAACACCCGCTGGCCGAACTGGCTGCTGCCGTGCCCGCGCCGTTGGCCGACATCGGCGCCGAGGTTTGCTCGTGGCCGTTGGGGCCGGGCCTGCTCTCGGGCGACGTGGCCGAGGTGACCGATCGGTTGCATGCAGCAGTGCCCGCGCTTCAGGGGCTGGCCGAACGACGCAGCG
The DNA here is from genome assembly GCA_035536915.1 of Acidimicrobiales bacterium. NCBI lineage: Bacteria > Bacillati > Actinomycetota > Acidimicrobiia > Acidimicrobiales > Acidimicrobiales bacterium. The sequence goes on along the minus strand of DATLNE010000010.1, from coordinate 141,669 downwards.
CGGCGGCCAAGGCACGCGAGTCGGCAGCACGAGAACGGGCCGCCGCCGACCTCGCGGCCCGGCAGGCCAGCCGCGCCGACGCCGAGGCCGCCGCCTTGGCGGCCCAAGCCGACGCGTCGCGACGCCAGGTCGACGATGCCGCAGTGGCCCGCAAGTCGCTCGACGCCTTGCGCACCGAGGCGGCACGACGGGCGACCGAAGCCGAGGCGGCCCGACTGTTGCCCGAGGTGGAGCGGGAGCTCGCGCACGTCGCCCCGCTGGCGCTGGAAGCCAACAGCACCGCGGTCGAATGGACGCAGAAGCACCTGCGGCTCTTGGAGCAACGCCTGACCGACATGGCGGGCGAGCTGGCCAGTCGCCTCGTGCCCGGCGAGCCGTGTGCGGTGTGCGGCTCGGCGGAGCATCCCCGCCCCGCCGCCGCTCCCTCCGCACTGGTCACCGAAGCTGGCCTCGAACGCATCGCAGAAGAGACCGGCTTCGCCAAGGAACAGGCCGACACACTGGCCGAACGCCTCGACCAGTTGAAGGAGCGCGCCGCCGAACTGCGAGCACGGGCCGGCGCCGCTGCGGGCGACCCTGCGGGAGCGGCCGAGATCGCCGCCCAACTGGCGGCCCGGGTGGCCGAGGCCGAGGCGCTGGCCGAGGCCCACGCAGGCGCCGAGTCTCGCCTGGCCACGCTCACCGAGGAGTTGCACTCGGCGAAGGACGCCGCCGAGCGGAGCCGCCTCCAAGCCGCCACGCGAGCGGCCACCGCCGAGGCCCTCACCGCCGAGGCCGACGTGGCCGAGGGGGAGGTGGCGGCCGAGCTCGGCCCCGACCTCGACCCCGACCTCGTGGTGCGCATGGCCGAGTTGTTGCTGCAGAGCCTCGACGAGCTCACCGTGGCCGTGGCCGAGGAAGCCACGTCACTGGTCAAGCAGGAGACCGCGGCGCTGCACCTGTCGGGCCAGGCACAAGCGCTCGGGTTCGCCTCCGTGTCGGCGGCGGAGGCCGCCATGCTCCCGGCCGACGAACGCCAGGCGATGGCCGCCGAGGTGACGGCGTGGAAGCAGGCTCGGGTGGCGGCCGAAGCGGTGCTGGCCGAAGCCGACGCCGACATCGACGCCGGGCACAGCGACCACGACGAGCCGGAGCTCGACCTGGGCGAGGCGGCGGCTCGGGTGGCTGCGGCGGCCGAGGCGCTCGACGTCGCCGTGGCTCGGCACACCCAGGTGGCGGCCGCCGCCGCCGAGCTTCGTCGCCTGGTCGACCGCCATCGCCAGGCGGCGGCAGCACTGGCGCCGCTGGAGGCCGAAGCGCGTCGGGTGCGGCGACTGGCCGATGTGTGCAACGGCACCGGCAACGAGCGCAAGATGTCGCTCGAGCGCTACGTGCTGGCCGCTCGCATGGAGGAGATCACGGCGGCGGCGAGCATCCGCTTCCAGTCGATGAGCGAGGGCCGCTACACGCTTCGCCACAGCGACGAGCGGGTGAAGGGCGGCGGTGCGTCCGGCCTGTCGATCGTGGTGGCCGACGCCTGGACGGGCATGGAGCGCGACGTGCGCACCCTGTCGGGCGGCGAGACGTTCCAGGCGTCGCTGGCCTTGGCGCTGGCCGTGGTCGACGTGGTGCAGCAGCACAGCGGCGGCGTGCACATCGACGCCCTGTTCGTCGACGAGGGGTTCGGCACCCTCGACGCCGACGCCCTCGACCAGGCCATCGCCGAGTTGGAGCGCCTGCGGGCGGGTGGTCGGTTGGTCGGCATCATCAGCCACGTGGCCGCCCTGCACGGCCGCATCCCCGCGGGCATCGAGGTCATCAAAGCGGCCGACGGCTCGACGGTGCGCCTGGGTTCGATCGCCGCTGCCTGAACCCTGCGCGAGAATGGCTTCGACGGTGAGTCGGCCGGGTGGTCGCGGCACCGAGGCGCTTTCGGGCGTCGACGGTGTCGAGGAAGGTCGGGGCTCCACAGGGCAGGGTGCCGGTTAGCGGCCGGTCGGGGCGACCCGCAGGACAGTGCCACAGAGAACAGACCGCCGATGGCCGGGCAACCGGCACAGGCAAGGGTGAAACGGTGCGGTAAGAGCGCACCAGCGTCCCGGGTAACCGGGGCGGCTCGGTAAACCCCACCCGGAGCAAGGCCGAACGTGGGACGGGTGGTCCGCCCGATGTCCCCAGGTAGGCCGCACAGATGGATGGCCACCCCTCCCGGTCCGTCAGGGCCGAGAGGACAGAACCCCGCCTACAGGCCGACTCACCGTCACCAGCACCACACCGCTCAGCCCTTGTCGTGCGGGGGTGGCGTCTGCGCCGACGCCTGGAAGAGAAACGGCACGATGTCCATGGCCAGCCCCACGGGGTCGCGCTCCCACGGCGGCGGGAGGTTGCCGTCGCGCCACAGGATGGCGATGCCGTGCACATACGCCCATGCCGCGATGCCGGCCCGGAGCTGGTCGCCATCCGCCGCATCGAGCACCTGCTGGGCCGACTCGAACAGCACCCGCCCGGCGCCCGCCTTGGCCTCGACCAACGCAGGGTCGTCGACGTGGTGCAGCTCGGGCCGGAACATCACCTCGAAATGGGCCGGCCAGCGGGTGGCGAAGCGCACGTAGGCGATCCCCACCTTCTCGAACCGCCCGGATGTGCTCCACGCCAGTTCGAGCTCCCCTCGCAGCAGGTCGAACCCGCCCGCCGCCAGCGCCGTGAACAGGCCGGTCTTGTCGCCGAAGTGGTGGGAGACGGCACCGTGGGTCACCCCCACGCGGCGGGCCAGGTCGCGAAAGCTCACCCCGGTCGCCCCCCGTTCGGTGATGGCTTCGACGGCGGCGGTGAGCACCTTGGATCGCACGTTCCCGTGGTGGTACGGCACGCCTCGCAGCGTAGTAGTGACATTTGACCACTGGTCAAATAGCCTGGACCACGGTATCTATCCAGTGGTCAGATACAACTGGAGGTGGAAGAACGATGATCCCGCTGTACGTGCTCGCCACTGTCACCGGCATCGGGCTGCTGGCAGGCGCCGAGTGGCCGACGGCCGTCCGCTACGGGCTCGCCGCCATGCTGGCCCTCACCGCCAGTGCCCACTTCGGCAGTCGGCGCCGCGACCTCATCGCCATGGTGCCGCCGCGCCTTCCTCGCCCCGACCTGTTGGTCACCATCACCGGCGTGGCCGAACTGGCCATTGCCGCCGGGCTGCTGTTCGAGCGCAGCGCACCCGTCGCCGCCGCCGCTCTCGTGGTACTGCTGGTGGCCATGTTCCCGGCCAACGTGCACGCGGTCCGCGCCAACGTGGGCATCGGTGGCCGCCCGCCCACCCCGCTGCGCACCCGCAGCGTCATCCAAGCGGCGTTCGTCGCCGCGGCGATCGGAGCGCTGTGACGGCAAGCCCCTTCCTGCTCGACAACTTCGCTCCCGTCCCCGACGAGGCCGGCGTCTCGGCGCTGCCCGTCGAGGGCGTGCTGCCGGCCGCCCTCGACGGGCTCTACGTCCGCACCGGCCCCAACCCGCTGGGCGCGCCGCCCGAGCCCTACCACTGGTTCACAGGCACCGGCATGGTGCACGGCGTGCGCCTGCGCGGCGGACGGGCCGAGTGGTACCGCAATCGCTGGGTACGCACCGACCCGGTGGCCGACACCCTCGGCGAACCGCGCCGCCCGGGACCGGCACAGCCGCTCTACGACATCTCCAACACCAACGTCGTGCCCTTCGCCGGTCGTCTGCTGTCGCTCACCGAGGGCTGCTACCCCTACGTGCTCACCGACGACCTCGACACCACGGCCCGGTGGGCCGTCGACGGCACCCTGCCTCACGGCCTCACCGCCCACCCCAAGGTCGACCCGGTGACCGGCGACCTGCACGGGTTCGCCTACTGGTGGGACCAGCCGTACCTGCTCTACCACATGATCGACCCCGCGGGCCGGGTGACGGTGAGCGAGCCGATCGAGCTGCCGGCGCCCGTGTCGATGCACGACTTCGCCATCACCGAACGCTTCGTCGTGTTCTTCGACCAGCCCGCGGTGTTCGACCTCGAAGCGCTGGCCATCACCGGCTTCCCCTTCGCCTGGAAGCCCGACAACGGCGCCCGCATCGGCCTCCTCCCTCGCGACGGCAGCGGGCCGATCGAGTGGTACGACACCGACCTCTGTTACTGCTTCCACCCGCTCAACGCCTACGACGAGGCCGACGGATCGGTGGTGGTCGACGTGCCCCGCATGCCGAGCGTGTTCACCACGCCCTCGCCGCTCGGCGCTGACCTGCGGTTGGAGCGCTGGGTGGTCGACCGCACCGCAGGCAAGGTCGGCTCCGACGTCGTCGACGACACGCCCCAGGAGTTCTGCCGGGTCGACGCCCGCGTGCTGGGGCGCCGCCACCGCTTCGGCTACACCATCGGCTCGGCGGGCGAACGGCCCTACGACGACACCCGGGTCGTCAAGCACGACTTCGTCGCCGGAGCGCGCCACGTCCACGATTTCGGGACGGGCCGCCATCCAGGCGAGTTCCTCTTCGTGCCCGATCCCGACCGAGCGGCAGACGAAGACGGCGGCTGGCTACTGGGCTTCGTACACGACGGCGCCACCACGCTCAGTGTTCTCGACGCCCAAGACGTCGAGGGACCGCCGGTGGCCGAGGTGCGCATCCCCCGCCGCGTGCCCTACGGCTTCCACGGCGCCTGGTCAGGCAGCTAACAGGTCGGTGTACTCGGGATGGTTCTCGACGAACTCGGCCACGTACCAACAGCGGGGCACCACCCGGCGACCCTCTGTGCGCACGTCGTCGAGAGCGGCCTGCACCAGTTGCGCACCGAAGCCACGACCCTGCATGTCGTGCCGCACCTCGGTGTGCGGGAAGACGACCAGGTCGCCGTCGATGCGGTAGTCGGCGATGCCCACGAGGTCGTCGTCGACGTAGAGCTCGTACCGGCTGCGCTCGACGTTGTTGCGGACGGCCATCAGCCCTGCACGTCGCGGGCGTTGGCGTTCGGCGTCACATGGAGAACGTGTCGCATGCCCTGAGGGGTACCCATCGAGCAGCGCCCGCATGCCGCAGCGAAAGCGGGCAGACTCGGTCCATGTCCCTCTACGACATCCCGCTCAAGACCCTGCACGGCGAGCCCACCTCGCTGGCCGAGCACAAGGGCAAGGCCCTCCTCCTCGTCAACGTGGCCTCCAAGTGCGGGCTCACCCCGCAGTACACCGGCCTCGAACGGCTGCACGAGACCTACGCCGACAAAGGCTTCAGCGTCCTCGGCTTCCCCTGCAACCAGTTCGGCGAACAGGAGCCCGGCAGCCCCGAGGAGATCGAGACGTTCTGCTCGACGACCTACGGCGTGACGTTCCCCATGTTCGAGAAGGTCGAGGTCAACGGCGAGAACCGGCACCCGCTCTACGACGAGCTGACAACCGTGCCCGACGCCGAGGGCAAGGCCGACGACGTCACCTGGAACTTCGAGAAGTTCCTCCTCTCCCCCGACGGCGAGGTCGTCGCCCGCTTCCGCCCCCTGACCGAGCCCGAGGCCCCCGAGGTCGTCAGCGCCGTCGAGGCCAACCTGCCCAACGCCTAGTTACTGGGCAGGTGGGTGGTGTCGTTGTAGGTGCGCAGCACGGGCCCGCCGGCGCCGATGCCCACCCGTGACACCGAGGCCACGTCGAGGAACAACCGCCACGCCACTTCGTCGCCCACGCCGAGGGCCCACGCCACCGCCGCCTTGATGGGCGACACGTGGCTCACCACCACAACCGTGCGCTCGGCCGCCTCGGCGGCCAGTGCCTCGCACGCCTCGCGCACGCGCACGCCCACGGCGGCCAGCGACTCACCGTTGGGCGGCGTGAACGAGGCGTCGGTGCGCCATCGGTGCCACAACTCGGCGGGCACGTCGGCCAGCGGCCGGCCGTCGTAGTCGCCGTAGTCGATCTCCACCCAACGTTCGTCGACCTCGACGGCAGCACCGAACACCGCGGCGGTCTCCCGCGCTCGTCCCAGCGGGCTGCTGATCACCCGGTCGACGGGCCCCACGGCAGCGGCCAACGTGGCCGCCTGGCGCCGCCCCAGCTCGGTGAGCGGCGGGTCGGCCCGGCCCAGCAAGCGGCCTTCGGCGTTGTTCAGCGTCTGGCCATGGCGCACGAGGATCAGCACGGCGTCAACCGTCCCGTGCGCAGGAACTCCCGTCGCCGCTCGGGCTCGTAGAGCTCCCACCGACCGACGCACCACCACAGCACCACGAGGCCGACCACCTCTTGCACGACCACCAGCGCCACTCCCCGGTCGGCCGACGGCAGCCCCGCCCCCTCGAACGACGAGCCGAGGAACGGCCACCAGAAGACCGTGGTGCGCGCCCACATGCCGTCGAGCACCAGGTGCAGGAAGGTGCCGATGGGCACGGCCAACAACCGACGCCGCGCCGCCCGCCGTCCCCGGGTGGCCAGCATGACCACCACCAACAACGCCGCGCTGAACGTCAGCGAGTGCAGCACCCGTGCGCCGCCGAACCACACGTCGACCACGTCAGGCAGCACCGCTCCCAGCATCACCAGCCGGTAGTCGATGGCATGGTCTCGGAACACCTGCCACACCAGGGCGAACGACAGCCCGGCGAACCAGAGCAGCATCAGGCCTGCGAAGTTGCGTACGGAACGGCGCGGAAAACGGCGCGATTCCTACGCAACTTCAGTGGACGAGGATGCGGCCGCACTGGTCGCAGAAGACAACGGTGTCGGCGGGGGCCCGGCGGATGCGGTCGAGCTCGGTCGCCGGCAGGGTCAGGTGGCAACCTGTGCACGACGGGCCGACCAGGCGCGCCGCGCCGACGCCGCCGAGCTTGCCCCGCAGCTTCTCGTAGGTGGACAACAGGTCGTCGGGCACGCCCGACGCCAACTCCGCACGAGTGGCCCGCTCCCCCTCCAACTCGACGTCGATGGCGACTTCGGCCTCGGCGATGAGGACCGACAGCCGTTCTGCCTCGGCGTCGAAGCCGGAGCGCTCGGCCAACAGCGACGCCACCTCCTCGTCGACGGGCTCGGCCTCTTCCATGGCGGCCAACACGTCGTCCTCCAACGACGAGCGCCGGGCCTTGAGCGAGTCGACCTCGGCCGACATGGCCTGCAACTCCCGAGACGCGCTCACCGAGCCCGAGTACATGCGCTTTTCGATGTCGGTGATGCGCGCCTCGACCGAGGCGATCTCCTGCTCCAGCCGGGCCTGGCGGGCGGCCACGTCGTCGCGTCGCGCCTGGGCGGCGGCCCGTCGTTGCTCGACCGCGGCGATCTGCCCCTCCACGGTCGCCAGTTCGGCCCGCTCGGCCATGTGGGCGCGCCGGTGCACGAGCTGGTCGATCACCGTGTCGTGCTCCTGGACGGCCAGCAGCGTCTCCAGGGCGCCCACTAGCCGCCGCCCCCTTCGGGGGGCGCGGTCGTCGGCGGCGGCGGCTCCGTCGTGGTCGTGGGCTTGGGCGGCTTCGTCGTCGGCGGCGAGGTGGTCGTCGTGGGCTCCGGCTCCGGTTCGGGGCCCGGCTCCGGCACCGTCGGCCCCACCGGCGGCACGGTCCTGGCCGTCGGGCGCGTGGTCGAGGTGGAGCCGCTCCGCGAGGAGAAACGATCCCGGATCGTCCTGCTGCGGGGGATCTGGCGGGGATCAGGCGGCGCGAAAGGCACGGAGGGCTGGCCCTCGAGCACGGCGCTCATATAGGCGTTCCAGATCATCGAAGGAATGCAGCCGCCCGTCACGCTGCCGCAGGGCGAGACGCCGTTCATGGCGACGTTGCCGTCGGGGTTGCCCATCCACACCGCCGTGGACAGCTGCGGCGTGAAGCCGACGAACCAGGCGTTCTCGTGGTTCTGCGAGGTGCCGGTCTTGCCCGCCGCCTGGCGGCCGGGCAGCCGCGCCCTGGTGCCGGTGCCCCGCTCGACCACCGCCCGCATGCTCTGGGCCGCCATGCGCGCCACCTGCACGGAGAAGGCCCGCCTGCCCTTGTCGGGCCCCTCGAACACGACCTTGCCCGTGCGGTCGGTCAGCTTCTCCACGAACCGGGGCGTGTGGTAGACGCCGTCGTTGGCGATGGCGGCGAAGGCGGCGGCCATCTCCAGCGGCGTGGCTTCCTCGGAGCCGAGGGTCATCGACGGCAGCGCCTCGATGCGCCCCTTGGGGATGCCGAGCTTCTCGGTCATGTCGACCACCTTCTGCAGCCCGATGTGGGCCCCGAGGCGGGCGTACGCGCAGTTGAGCGACTTGGCCGTCGCCTCGGTGAGCGACGACACCGAGCCCGCCGAGCCTTCGTAGTTGCCCGGTGTGTACGGCGCGAAGCCGGGCAGCTTGATCGTGCACGGGCCGGTGCCGTCGATGATGTCGTTGGGGCCGTAGCCCGCTTCGAAGGCGGCCAGCAGCACGAAGATCTTGAACGACGACCCGGGCTGGCGCTTGCCCTGGGTGGCCAGGTTGTAGCTCTCCTTGTTGAAGTCGTCGCCCGCCACGATGCCGCGCACCGCGCCGGTGCCCGGCTCCACCGACGCCAGCGCGGCGGTGAACCGGCCCCTGGTGTTGGGCAGGCGTCGCTTCACCGCCTCCTGGGCGGCCTCCTGCTTGGCCGGGTCGAAGGTGGTGTGGATGTGCAGGCCGCCTCGGAAGACGGCGTTGTTGCGCTCCTGGGCCGTCTCGCCCAGGCGGGGGTCGTCGAGCAGCCGCTGCTTGACCTCCTCGACGAAGTAGTCGTTGGGCGGGGGCGGCGGCACCTGGAGCTTGGCGGGCAGCGGCGCCTCCCGCAGCTCGGCTGCCTCTGTGGCATCGAGGTGCCCGTTGGCCACCATGCGATCGAGGGCCAGCGACCGGCGGGCCTTGGCCTGCTCGGGGTAGCGCACCGGGTCGTAGCCCACCGGGTTGCGGATGGTGCCGGCCAACAGCGCAGCATCGGCGGGCGTCAGCTGCTCCACGTCCTTGGCCCAGTACTTCTCGGCCGCCGCCTGCACCCCGTAGGCGCCGTTGCCGAAGTAGACGGTGTTGAGGTAGCGCTCGAGGATCTCCTCTTTCGACAGCTCGTCCTCCAGCCGCACCGCCAGCACCGCCTCGCGCACCTTGCGGTCGACGCTCTTCTCCGGCGTCAGCAAGGCGTTCTTGACCAGCTGCTGGGTGATGGTGGAGCCGCCTTGGCGCACCTCCCCCGACTGCACGTTGGTGACCAGCGCCCGCATGGTGGAGCGCAGGTCGACGCCGCCGTGGGCCCAGAAGCGGTCGTCCTCCACGTCGAGGATGGCGTTCACGACGTGGTCGGGCACCCGGTCGAGCGGCACGGGCGAGCGGTTCTCCTCGGCGTGGAACACCGACATGACGTTGCCGTGCACGTCGTAGACGACCGAACGCTCGGACAGCTCGGAGAGTTGCAACAGGCCTTCGCCCCGGCCTACGTCGGCGGCCGCGGCGATGCCCCGGATCTCGGGCACGAGGAGGAGGAGCCCCAAAGCGAGGCCCGCACCGGCGACGAAACAAACGACGAAAAAGCGAAGCAAGGCCCGCACTGCATTCCACGATATCCGGGTGGCAGGGAATGCCTGGCTCATCACTCGGGTAGGTCAGCTTCGATGCCGAAGACCATCGAGGAACGAATGGACGACCGCCAAGCCCGCCGCGACGGCACTTCCGGCGAACCTGGAGGCGAGACGCAGCGCGTCCCGGTCAACGTCTACGAGACCGACAGTGCCGTGGTGATCGTGGCGCCGCTGCCCGGCGTGATGCCTGACGACGTGTCGGTCACCGTCGAGCCGGGCCAGGTCACCATCGCCGCCTCCATGCGGTCGGCGGCGCCCAAGGACTACCTGGTGCACGAGTGGCACTACGGGCCGTTCGAGCGGGTGGTCGAGGTGCCCGACGGCTACGGCGCCGACGCCAAGGCCAGCTTCGGCAACGGCCAGTTGGCCGTCAGCATCGGCCGGGGCAAGACGGCGGGCGACGGGCCGCTGGTGCTGACACCGGCCTCACACTGACCCTGACGCTCAGGAGACGCCGACCGTGCCGGTCATCGACGGGTGGACGGTGCACTTGTAGGTGAAGGTGCCCGCCGTAGCAAAGGTGTGCTCGTAGGTGGCGTCGGCCGACTTTCGCCCGCTGTCGAAGGAGCCGTCGTCGGCCGTGGCGGTGTGTGAAAACGAGTCGCGGAACGTCCAGGTGACCTTCTGGCCCACCTTGACCGACACCGACGGCGGGGCGAACGAGCTGTTCTGCACGCTCACCACACCGATGGGCGACGTGGTGGTCGGAGCGTCGGCTGCGTCGTCGTCGCCGCCTCCGCAGGCGCCGACCAGCAGGGCAAGCAGCAAGAGGGCACGTCGGGTCATGGCGGTGTCTTAGCAGAGGTCGCCGGCAGGTACAGCGCAGAGCCCACCTCCTGAGCACCGCGCGGTTTACCGTGGGGCCATGGACGAGTGGGGGCGGCTGGTAGCGCTGTTGGAATCGCTGGGCGCCACCTCCGACGAGGTGGAGGCCGCCCGCGACGCAGGCACGCTCGGCCCCCTCGCCCTCGACCTCGCCTTGCGCGGCGACGGCCCCACCCTTCCAATGGCGGAGTCGACGGCGCGCCACGGCGTGCCGCTGGAACTGGCCACGCGGTACTGGCGGGCGTTGGGCTTCGCCGACGTGGACGGCACCACGCCCGTCCCCGCTGACGCGGGCGAGGCGTTGGCGTTGGTGGGCACCGTCGGCCGCGAGCTGTTGGGCGAAGACGGCACCCTCGCCTTGGCCCGGGTGCTGGGCTCGTCGACGGCACGGCTGGCCCAGGCCATGGTCGACTCCTTCCGCGCTCGCTTCGAGGCGCCGCAACTGGCGGCCGGCGCCGCCTACCCCGACGTGGTGGCCGACTACGTGCGCTTGGCACGCGACGTCCTGCCGCCGTTCCTCGACGCCATGGGCGCCGTCCTGCGCCGCCACCTAGTGGTGGTGGCGGCAGGCAACTGGTCGTCGGACCGGGAGAGCACCGCCACCCGCCGCCACGTGGCTGTCGGGTTCATTGACTTGGTGGGCTACACGGCGCTCGCCCGCACCTTGGGGCCGAGCGCGCTGGGCCGGCTCATCAGCACCTTCGAAGATGTGGTCACCGAGGCAAGTGCCGGGCACCGGGGCCGGGTGGTGAAGCTGCTGGGCGACGCCGCCATGTTCGCCGCCGACAACGCGGCCGACGCGTGCGGCATCGCCTTGGACGTGGTGGAGGCGGCGGCGGGCGCCGGCCTTCCACCGCTGCGGGGCGGGCTGGCGATGGGCGAGGCGGTGGCGTTGCAGGGCGACCTGTTCGGCGACGTCGTCAACCTCGCCGCCCGGTTGGTAGCCGTCGCCCCCGAGGGCCTGGTGCTGGCCGATGAAGCGCTCAAGGCCGTAGGTGCGGAAGGCATCACCTTCGAGCCGTTGGCGCCCCAGCCCCTCAAAGGCTTCGACGCCCCCGCCGTGGCCTATGCGGTGCGCCGACGGTAAAGGCCGGCGCACCGCATCGACAAACGTCGCTACATCTCCTCGTCGTGGTGCTCGTCGTGGAGGCCGCCGCCGCCGCCCTCGGTGCCGGAACCGCCGGTGGCGCCCGACGGCCGCGGCTTGAAGTTGCCCTTGCCTTCCTTGCCGTTCACCGACGAGGTGTTCTGGGCGAAGGTGATGACGGCGTGGGCCACGGCGTCGGACATCTGGTGGAGCCCGGTGTCGCTGTTGTTGGCGAAGGTGTCGCACGCGGCGTGGTAGCAGGGGTCGAAGGCGACGCCTGCCGTGCCGCCGTAGACCGCAGCCTGCGCCGCCGTCTTGATGCCCTCGGCTCCGGTGAAGAGGCCGCCCGCGGGGACGCCCCGGGCGATGAACGGCCCGTAGTCGGAGCGCCCGTTGAACGGCGTCGGGTCGGACGCCAGGCCTTGCGAGGCGAAGTACTCGACGAAGGCCTGCTCGATGGCAGCCGAGCCCGCAGGCCCGACGGCGCCGTCGGCGAAGCCTCCCGAGTTGTCGCCGTCGTAGACGAAGCGCACGAAGTTGGGCGAGCCGATCATGTCGAAGTTGAGGTAGAGGGCGATCTTCGACAGCTCCGACTCCGCCAGGCTGGTGACGTACCGGGTGGCGCCGACGAGCCCGGATTCCTCAGCCGACCACCAGGCGAAGCGCACCTTGTTGTGTGTCTCGGCCTTGGCCATCTGGATGGCCGTCTCGAGGATGGCCGCCGATCCCGAGCCGTTGTCGTTGATGCCGGGCCCGGCGCTCACCGAGTCGAGGTGGGCACCGACCATGACGACGTTGTCGGGATCGCCGAGCGCCGTCTCGGCCAGCACGTTCATGGTGTCGAGCGGCTGCGACCGGGTGTTGGACACAACGTGCATGACAACCGAACCCGTCGACATCTGGGCTCGCAGCGACTGGCCCAGCGCCTGCGTCAGCCCCAACGAGGGGATGGCCGACAGGCCGGTGGCGCCCAGGGTCCCGTTCAACACGCCCGGGATGTTGTTGGCGATCAGCACGGCGGTAGCACCGGCGGCGATGGCGTTGTCGGTCTTTGTGCGGAAGGTGCATGTGCCCCGCGAGACCAAGGCGATCGACCCGGCCGGGAAGCCCGCGAAGTCGGCCGACGCGCACGCCGTCGGGCTGCCGCTGGGCGCAGCCAGCGGCGCGGTGACGTCGCCGGAGCCGGAGTACGACATGATGCGGAAGTCGTTGCCGTTCACGTAGGTGCTCGGCGTCGGGCTGACTTGGGTGAGCCGCGTGGGCGTCACCTCGAAGAAGGCGTCGTATGTGAACGTATGGAGCTGCGGCTGGTAGCCCGCGGCTCGCAACTGCTCCACCACGTAGTCGACCGACCGCTGGTGGCCCTCGAGGCCGGCGAAGCGGTTGCCGCCCGCCAGGTCGGCCGCCGTTTGCATCGCAGCCTGGTGGCGCCGCACCCCTTCCAGGGTCACGGCGGCGCGCAGCTTCTCCGAGTTGTTGTTGCTGGGTGCCGCCTCCGCCGGCACGCCGATCGACGTGGCGACCAATGCCGCGGTTGCCACCAGCGACATGGCCACCGGGCCACGATGTCGAGTGCGAACGCGCATCTCGTCCCTCCCCTTTTCGCAATCCCCAGCCCTCGCTTCAACGGGGGCAAACAAACGGTAGCCCCAGTTGCCCGGTAACGCTCGGGTCGTTGCGAACATGATGCGAGCAGTGAAGGCCGAAGCCCGCTTCCGCGCGTTGTTCGTCGAGGCGTACCCGGCGTTGCAGCGATACGCCCGCCACCGCGGGCTCACAGGGGCCGACGCCGACGACTTGGTGGCCGAGGTGCTGACGATCGCCTGGCGCCGGCTCGACCACGTGCCGCTCGACGATCCGTTGCCGTGGCTGTTCGTCGTGGCCCGCAACGTGTGGCGCAACGGTTTGCGCTCGGGACGGCGGCGCCTTGCCCTGCTCCAGCGCCTGGCGCCGCCCCCCGCCGCAGCGCCGCCGCCCGAGCCGCCCGGCCGCGTGCGCGCTGCCCTGGAGACGTTGGGCGACGACGACCAGGAGTTGCTGCGCCTGGTGGCGTGGGACGACCTCACGCCCACCCAGATCGCCGCCGTGCTCGGGTGTAGCCCGGGCGCGGCACGGGTGCGCATCCACCGCGCCCGCACCCGGCTGGCTGCCGCGCTCGGCGAGGTAACGGAACCGCCGGAGGCAACAGAGAGTCGTCGACCGATCCTGTTCGAGGAGGAGACCGATGTTCCCCACCGTTGACGAAGACGACATGCTCCAGGCGCTGCGGTCCGAACGCCCGGCTGTCTCAGCCGAGCGCTGTGCCCCCGACCCCGCCGTGCTCGACGCCATCGTGGCCACGCCGCGATACCGGCGGCGCAGGCCCCTCGCCGTCGCCGCCGCAGCCGCCGTGCTGGCAGGTGCCGTGCTGGCGGGCCAGCTCGACGTGGGCAAGGACGGCGTGAAGGTGTCGGGGCCGCCGCCGGTGGCCGCCGACATCGCCCGCATCGCGTCGACGTCGAGCGCGGCGCTCACCTCGTCGGGACGGGCGCTCGTCGACTTCCACATGGCGCAGGGCACCATGGCCGAACAACGGCTGACAGGAACGGTGTCGTTCGCAGGCGACGACGTGGAGATGGTGCTGACATTCGCACCTGACGGCCGCGGCCCGGGCTTCGAAGCCCGCAACCGCACCGTCGACGGCCAGTTCTACCTGTACGACGCGGGCCGCTGGGTGCGCGACACCAACGCCACCGGCACGCAGGGCCGCGACCTGTTCAGCGCCGATCCCCGCACCTTGCTCGGCGCCCTGCACGCAGGCGCAGGCTTCGAGGTGGTCGGCACGGAGACGGTCGACGGCGTCGAGCTTCGCCACCTGCGGGCCACCCGCGTCGACCAGTTGCCGACGCTGAACCTGAGCATGGGCCCGATGGACCCCAAAGAGGTGCGTTCGTTGGAGGTGTGGGTGGGTGCCGACGACGTGGTGCGCAGGCTCGACATCGGCACCGTGCAACTGTCGACAACCAGCACCGAGCCCCCGCCCACCGTCGTCGTGCGCGACGCCGACGGCAAGTCGAGGGTGAAGATGGGCCCGGTCCCCGCCGACTGGCCGGGCGCGGTCACCAAAGAGGTGCGGTCGACCTACTCCCTGCGTTTCACCGACATCGGTGCCGCCATCACCATCACGGCGCCCAAGGGTGCGGTCGACGTGGCCGGGCAGGGCTGAGCCTCGCAGCGAGGGAAGCCGCATCAGCAACGGGTCGTGCACCAGGCCAACGTGTTGTACGGGAGGGCGAAACGGTCAGGGAACTCGCGCACGAGCTCGAGCACTTGGGCCACGAGCGCCTCACGTTCGACTTCCTCCATGGCCGCGACGTAGCTCACCGACCGCACCCGTTCGGCCAGGCCGTCGCGGTCGATCTCGTGCTCCCACGCGAACGAGCGGTGTTCGACCTCGCCGAAGGCGCCGAATGCATCGAGCACGGCTCGCCAGTCGACCCGGTCGTATTCGGAGATCTGATGCGCCCGCCAACCGATGACCTCCGACATGCGGTCGACCCACGGCTCGCTCTCGTCTCGACGGTTCCACACCAGGGCCAGGCCGCCGCCGGGCCGCAGCACCCGGGCGATCTCGGCCAGGGCCTCGTCGCGCCGGAACCAGTGGAAGGCCTGGGCCACGGTCACAGCGTCGACCGATGCGTCGTCGAGCGGGATGGCTTCGGCCGTGCCGTCGAGCACTCGGGCTCCTCCGATCTTGGCCCGCATCGACGCCACCGGTTCCACGGCGACGACATCCGCGCCCGTCGCCGTGAGCAGGTCGGTGAAGATGCCGGTCCCGGCGGCCAGGTCGAGCACGGTGCGACCGGGGCCGATCCCACAGCACGAGGCGATCCATGCGACGGCCTCGGCCGGGTACGACGGGCGCCCTCGGGCGTAGGCATCGGCGCCCGCACCGAAGCCCACTCGGGCGGGCTCGGGGATGGCCTCCATGGCGGCCACCGTAGGCCGGCGTCGTTCAGCCGGAACGGCGCGCCATTCGCTCCCGGATGCGGATGGCCAGCAGTTGGGCGTGCATGCGCCCTCGCCTGCCTTCGGCCCGCCGCAGCAGATCACGGGGCAACGGGTTGCGGTCACCGCGTACGAGGTCGCGCGTGCGCCAGGCGTCGAGCACGCCACGCCCCCACGACCCCACGGCGCCCCTGTGCACGACGTTGAAAAGGTCGAAGGCGGCATAGGCAACCATGCGCCGCACGGCCAAGCCGGTCGGGAAGTGGCGCCAGAAATACCAGAGCTGGTTGCGCACCCGCAGTGCCAGCACGTCGTGCACCGGCTTGCGTCCAGTGCCCACCTTCATGTGGTCGAACGGCGCAGTGGGCAGGTACCGAACGTCCCAGCCGCGAGCCAGCAGGCGGGTGGTGAGGTCGACTTCGACCGAGGCAAAGAAGAACGGCTCGTAAAAGCCGCCGACCTCGAGGAAGGCGGCGCGGCGCACCATGCAGGCACCCTCGGGAAAGAAGAAGGCGGGAAAGCCCTCCGGCGGCGGATCCCCCTTGGCACCGCCCCGCAGCCACCAGTCGAAGGTGCCGACCTGGGTGTCGAGCACGACGCGCTTGTCGGGGTCGACGTCGCGCACCAGCCCGCCCGCCACCGCCAAGCGGGGCACGCGGTCGAACAAGGCCGTGAGCGTCTCCACCGCACCGGGCAGCGGGTAGGAGTCGTCATCGAGGAACACGACGAGGTCGCCGGTGGCCTCTCGCCCACCGAGGTTGCGCCCGGCGATGCCGGAGTTGCCCCCCGCGTCGACCAGCCGCACCTTGCCGCCCCACGACGACACCAGCGCGGCGGTGTCGTCCTCTGACCCGTTGTCGACCACGAGCACCTCGTCGACCGCGGGGAGCTTGTCGAGGTGGCCCAGCACTTCGGCCACCGCGTCACGGCGGTTGTAGGCGAGCACGACGGCGCTGACGCGATGCTGCGTCGATTCGGGGGCCGCCATCGGGCGAGCGTAACAACGCCTTGGAAGGTGCGGTACCGTTCGAACCAACGCCTACGACACGAAAGGGAGGGCCATGACGCCGACGACTGCCGGCGCCGCCCGTTCCCTGTCGCAAGGCGCTCCCACCGGCTGAGCCGACCGGGAGCGCCCCTGTCCGAGGAGACTCCCGTTTGTCAGACCTTCTGCAGCACCCGCTTGCGCCCGTCGGATGGTCCGACCGCGTGCAAGCGCTCTTCGCCGCTGCCGAGCACCCCCGTGCCGCGCCTGGCCGTGTCGTCGCCGTGGAGCGGGGTTGGTGTCGCCTCGCCACCCTCGACGGCGAGCAGTTCCTGCCCTTCCCCGGCACCGCAGTTGGCGACTGGGTGGTGCTCGACGGCGATGCCGTCGTGGAGGTCTTGCCTCGTTGGTCGTCGCTCGGTCGCCTCGACCCCGACGGCGGACGCCAAGTGCTGGCCGCCAACGTCGACCTCGTGCTGATCACCGCACCGGGCGACCGCCTGTCGTCCACGCGCGTCGAACGCGAACTGGTCATCGCCTGGGACAGCGGCGCCCAGCCCGTCGTGGTGCTGACCAAGCTCGACGTGGCTCCGCCTGACACCGTGGCCGACATGGCGGGCCGCCTGGGCCCCGTCGACCTCGTGGCCACCAGTGCCGTCGCCGGACAAGGGCTCGACGAGTTGCGAGCGCTGCTGCGCCACCCGGTGACGGCGGTGTTCCTCGGCCCGTCCGGCGCGGGCAAGTCGACGTTGGTCAACGCCCTGCTGGGCGAGGAACGCCTGGCCGTGGGCGCCGTGCGCGAGGACGACCACCGCGGCCGTCACACCACCACGTCACGCCAGTTGGTGCCGCTGCCCAGCGGGGGCTCGCTCATCGACATGCCCGGCCTGCGCAGCCTGGGCACCGACGCGAGCGACGATGCCGTGGCGGCCACGTTCCCCGACATCGAAGCCCTCGCGGGCCAATGCCGGTTCTCCGACTGCACCCACGAGGTCGAACCCGACTGCGCGGTGGCTGCCGCTGTGGCGAGCGGCGACCTCCATCCGGCCCGGCTGGCCAGCTACCGCAAGCTCGTGCGAGAGACGACGGCCGAGCGCCTGCGGGCCGACCCGGTGGCTCGCAAGGAAGTCACCAAGGTGTGGAAGGTGCACACCAAGGCCCAGCGCCGCCTGTACCGCGACCGGGAGGAGTAGTCAGCGAACGGCCAGGGGCAGGCGGTCGAGCCCGCGCAGGTTGATGCGCCCGCTCCACACCGGGTCCCCCGCCAGCTCGATGTCGTCGAACCGGCGCAACAACGTGCCGATGGCCACGCGTCCTTCGAGGCGGGCCAGCGCGGCGCCGAGGCAGTAGTGCACGCCGCCGCCGAAGGCCAAGTGGTTGTTGGCACCCTCGCGGGTGATGTCGAGCGTCTCGGCGTCGGCGCCCCACTGCTCGGCGTCGCGGTTGGCCGAGGCGATCACGCACACCACGAAGGTCCCTGCCGCGATGGCCTTGCCGCCGACCTCCACGTCGCCGAGGGTGATGCGCCGGGTCATCTGCACGGGTGGGTCGTAACGCAGCAGCTCTTCCACTGCGTTGGCTTCCAGGCTGGCATCGTTGCGCAGGAGGTCGAGCTGGTCGCGGTTGCGCAGCAAGGCGAGCATGCCGTTGCCGATGAGGTTCACGGTCGTCTCGTGGCCCGCGATGTAGAGCAGCATCACCTGCTCGACCAGCTCCTCGTCGGACAGCACGTCGCCGTCGTGCTCGGTGGCGATGAGCGCGGTCAGCAGGTCGTCGCCCGGGTTGTCGCGCTTCCAGGCGATGACCTCCGCGGTGAAGTTGCGCATGTGCTCGCCCGCGCTGGCGATGGCCCGGATGAGGTCGGGGTTGGCCAACGGTTCGAGCGTGCGCACGAGCGTGCCCGACCATTCCCGCAACTGATCGGCGTCGGTCTCGGGCATGCCGAGCATGTCGCTGATGACGGCGAACGGCAGCGGGAAGGCGAGGTCGCCGATGAGTTCGAGCTCGCCCGCTCCGGCCGCCTGGTCGAGGGCGTCGTCGACGAGTTGCTGGATGCGGGGGCGCAGCTGCTCGACGACCCGGGGCGTGAACGCCTTGCTGACGAGGCGGCGCAGGCGGGTGTGGTCGGGCGGGTCGAGGTTGAGCATGGCGTGGGTGCCGCGCTGCTGCATCTCGTCGTAGCGGTCGCCGAGCGCCTCCCGGGCCACGGCGTCGAGCATGCCGGGCGTGGCGTGGCGGTCCTCGACGCTGAGGGCGGGGTCGCGCACAAAGCGGTGCACGTCTTCGTAGCGCAAGAGCGTCCAGATGCCGAAGGGCGTCTCGTGTACCGGGTCGTGCTCGCGCAGGAGGCGCCACTGCGGGTACGGGTCCTGGGCGAACTCCGGGTCGAACGGGTTGAATGTCGCCTCGACCGTGCTCATTGCTCCCCCAAACTGATCGCGCCTGTTCCTCTCTAGGTCGGGCGGGTGCGCCGGTCAAGGCGGTGTGACGGATTTCATTCGCCTGGACGACATTCGTTGTGCGCGCCAGGTGACAGACGGGGACGGCGGTTGTCCGCAGACTGGGGTCAAGCGTCCGAACCGTTCCGAAAGGGATTCCCATGAAGAAGAAGATCGCTGCTGCCGTCGTCGTCGCCGCCACCGCCGTTGCCCTGCATGCGCCCGCCGCCATGGCCGCTCTGCAGGAGAGCAGCCGAGCCAACGGCTTCTGAGCAATGTTGTTGTCGACTCCGGCCCGCCCTGGGGTGCGCACAGCGGCCAACGTCGTCGTATCGGTGGCGTTGGCCGCCGTCGGCATCCGCACGGCCCCCGAACTGCTCGTGGGCCTGGCGGTGGCCGCCGCCTTGGGTATGTCGTGCGAGGTGCTGGCCCCGCTCCACGAGGGCGCACGCTCACGCCGGGCCTATGCCGTCGACCTCACGCACGCCCTGGCCGACCGCAGCATGATCGTGCCGCTGGTGGCCGTGGCCTTGGGCGTGGTCGGCCCGGCGGTGGAAGCGGCGGTGCCCGGCTCCGCTCGCGATGCCCTCGCCGCCCTGCCGTGGCTGGCGCTGGTGGGCGTGACGCTGGTCGTCACCGACTTCACCAACTACCTGGCCCATCGGGCCCTGCACCGGGTGCAGTTCCTGTGGGCGTTCCATGCCGTGCACCACTCCAGCGAGCGCCTCGACTGGCTGGCCACGTCACGGGCGCACCCGATCGACCTGGCCGTGAACATCGTGGCCGTCACGCTGCCCACCTATGCCCTGGGCCAAGTGGAACTGGCGCCCTGGCTCGTCACCTTCTTTTTCGTGCACCCGTTCGTGATGCACGCCAACGCCCGGCTCCGCATGCGCTCGGTGGGCGCCGTGCTCGTCACGCCCGCCTTCCACCACTGGCACCACGCGGCCGCGGGCGAGGCCCACGATCGCAACTTCGGCACGTTCCTGTCGCTCTGGGACCACCTGTTCGGCACCGCACTCGACCACGACGAGTTCCCCGAGGAGTACGGCATCGGCACCCGCGACCTGGAGGCCACCGACTACCTCGGCCACCTCGCCCTCCCCTTCCGAACCGCCCGCCTGGGCTGAGCAACTTCAGGCAGCGATCGGCAGACTGCCGGGTGGTCGGGTGGTTCTCGTGCGGCCCCTTGGGTCGGTGACCACCAAGGTGCCATCCGGTTCGAGCTTCTCGGACCACCCCGGTTGGTGGCCCATGTGGTGGTGCCTGCTGCACTTGAGCACCAGGTTGTCGAGGCTCGTCGTACCGCCGTCGTGCCAGGGCACCACGTGGTGCGCCTCGCACCACTGCGACGGGCGGTCGCAGCCCTCGAACCGGCAGTGCCGATCCCGCAGCACCAACGCCGACCACAGCGGGGCCGGGATGGTCCTGGTGGACGTGCCGTAGTCGAGGATCGTGCTGCGGCCGTCCGTCACCACTCGGTGGATCGCTGCGTCGCACGCCAGCGCCTGGACCGACGCACCGTCGAGCAGGCCACCGCCGACGAAGCTGCCGCCCTTGCCGGCGAGCAGGGCGTCGTAGTCGACGACCGCGTTCAGGTGCGGGCGGTGCCTGCCACCCCGCCGACCGCTCTGGTGGTCGAGGAAGAACCGGCACACGTCGACCAGCGCGTCAGCCCGGCGCTGCGACGGCAGCACGTCGGGGTCGTCGACCATCGCCAACCGCAATGCGGTGGCCACCGTCTCGCCGCCGAGCGAGTCGAGTGATCCCGTCAGTTCCCATTGGCCGTCCAACGTCTGTGACAGGTGCACGCCGTGGTCGAACGTCGGCTCGATGTCGAGCATCGCTTTCCACTGCTGCATGGCCAGCGTGGTGTCGGCCACCGACAGATCCACCAACACCGGGACGACCGCCGCCTCGTGCTCGGCGAACTCCGGCGTGGCGTTGCGCACTATGGCCTGCACCTGTCCGCCGGACAGGCTGCCCGACAACCAGCATTCCGCGGTCAGCGGCAACGACCGGAGCTTCTTTGCCGTCGAAGCCGTCGACTTAGCAGTACTCGCCGTCATGCCTGCGTGGTGCCGCAGCCAGGCCGTCATCGAGGTGGCGCCGTCGAGCTCCCACAGGGCCTCGGCGTCGAACTCGCCGATCACCCGCGACACCTTGGCGTTCAGCAGGTCGACCAGCTTCAACACCTCGGCCAAGGCGTCGCCGTCGAGGGGAACATCCGGTGCTTCGACCGCTTCCCGTAGTGCGCCGATCACGCCTTAATCGGACACATGTTCGATCCACCTTATCAAGTAATTTCCCTTTGTTTACAAGGGTTTTTGCCGCCCGTTGTCGATCAGCACCCGCACCGCCTGCAACGTTGCGTAGCCCCGCCAGTCCAACGCCGCCCGCGGCGAGAACGAGGCGAAATCGACGGTCCAACCGCCGTCGGGCTGCTGCCCTGTCTCCACCCGCAGCAAGTCGGCATCCACCACGTCCGCGGGCACCGCCGAGCGCAGCGCCGAGCCGGGCGCAGGCGCGTAGTCGAGCGGGTGGATGTGCTCGCCCTCCAGGCCACCCTCGACGGCGATGGCCCCTGACGCCGGCAGCCCGCCAGCGAGCCGAGCCAGCAGCGCGGCCCCCGCCTCCCCCACCGCCTCGAGGAAGCGGAGGGCGAACAACGTCTCGTAGGCCGACAACCGCGCGGCCGCCCCGATGGCGTCGAGGCAGTACGCCGTGGCCCCGCGGAACCACGGGTGCGCGGCGACCGCCGCATCCTGGTGCGCCACCCGCGTTGCCTCGCTCAGCACCGCCGCCGTCCCCTGCAACGACGAGGTTGTGGGGTCGGCGCCTCCGAACCACGGCGCGCACCCTGCGGGGTCGCCGATCGGCAGGGTGAACGGCAAGCCGCCGTCGTCGAGGGCCACCGTCGCCAACCAGTCGCACAACTCGACAGCCCGACCGGTGACCACCCCGCACTCGGCCATCACCTCGAAGGCGTGCAGGGCCTGGATGGGCTGGCTCTCGGGCGACCGCAGGTCAGGTTCGAGCCCCCAGCCGTAGCCGCCGTCGGCATTGCGGTAGGCGTCGAGCGCAGCCAGCACCGCCTCTGTGTCGCCCTCGCCCACCAACAACTCGAAACGGCGACGGTCGACCAGGCGGCCCGAGGTAGCCAGGAAGCGAGCGGCGGCGGGTACGTCGATAGGCATGGCCACTCGTTTACCACGGGTGACAGGACGCCACCCCGGGTAGGACGGCGCGCACGACGTGCGGTGGCCGCGGTCACGGTGCAGTCGAGGCCCGGCGGTTGAGATTGCAGCCGCCGGGCCGTTCAACCGAAACCGCTGGACTGTCTGCGCCGTTGCGTTACTCGACGGGCTTGCCCGCCTCGCGCCATGCGGCCATGCCACCGTCGAGGTGGGCAACTCGCTCGTAGCCCATGTCGGCCAAGGCCGCGGCGGCAAGGGCCGAACGCCCGCCCGCTGCGCAATGGACGATGACGCGGGCCGAGGGGTCGAGAGGCGCCAGGTGGTACGAGCTGGTGGGGTCGGCCCGGAACTCGAGCATGCCGCGAGGGACATGCACCGCACCGGGGATGCGGCCGTTGGCCTCCAGCTCCTCGGGTTCCCGCAGGTCGACGACGACAGCCCCGGCCGCCATCTCCTGCTCGACCTGGTCGGGGTTCAAGTTCTCGATGCGCTGCTTGGCCTCTGCGACGAGTTCTGCGGCGGACTTGGGCATGGTGCCTCCCTCGATCGATGGTCGTCGCCATCTTGTCGCGAAGTCCGGCGGCGTGACGCTCGCACGTCGGTGACATGCGAGCGTTGCGCTGACTACGGTGCCCGCCATGCGGTTCCCCCTCGTCCCGACGGACGACCGATTCGTCGGCCTGTTCGCCGTGCTGTCGCTGCTCGACCGGTGGAGCCGCGGCCGCCGGTAGCGGCCGTCCCGCGCATGCCCGAGGAGGAGCTGCGCCGCTACATCGTGTCGTTCCGGTCTCTCAACACCGGTACCGACAAGTGGACCCGCTATCGGGTGGTCACCTGGTACGGCGAACGCAAGGCCATCGCCTTGGCCGCCATGGCCCACGCCACGGCCGCACCCCGCACCGGCATCTTGGACGTCGACGTGGAGCTCGGCCCGCCTCCTGCGGCCGACGAGGACGGGTACGCGCAGTTCGAACCGACCGACTTGGTCGATCGCATGGAGTGGTGACGCCCGCGTTCAGCCGACGACGTTGACGACGACGGCAGCCATGTCGTCGCTCAACTGCCCGTCGGTGTGGGCCAGGACCGCCTCCTGCAGCGCGACGCCGACGGTGTGGGCGTCGCCGAGCTCGTCGCTCAGCACCCGCACCACGCCGTCGGTGTCGAACAACACGCCGTCTCGGCGGGCCTCCAGCACCCCGTCGGTCAGGAGCACGGCGGTGTCGCCGGGCACCAGCGAGACGCGGGCCGTGTCGACCTCGGGCTCGGCAAAGGCGCCCAACAGTGCGCCGCCGACGGGCACGATCTCAACGGCGCCCCCGGCCCGGCGGACGAACAAGGGCGGGTGCCCACCGCCGGCGAGCACCAGCTCGACGCCCTCGTTGGTGTCGAGCACGCCGAACATCGCCGTGCAGAACCGTTCCTCGTCGGGCTCGGAGGCAGCCACCAACACGCTGTTGAGCCTGCGCACGATGGCGCCTGGTTCGGACTCCGTCATCGTCAGCGTGCGCAAGGTGTTGCGCACCAAGGCCGTGAGGGCGGCGGCCTCAGGGCCCGTGCCGGTGGCGTCGCCTATGGCGAGGGCCCAGCGCCCCGCCCCGATGGGCCACACGTCGTAGAAGTCGCCGCCCACTTCCATGCCGTCGCCGAACGGGTGGTAGATGGCGGCCAGGCCGACGCCCGGGATGTCGGGCAAGGTGCGAGGCAGCAGGCTGCGCTGGAGCCGGCGACTGGCGTCGAACCGGGCGTTCTGGAGCTGGGTGCGGTCCAGTGCCTGCGCCGCCTGGGCCGCCAACGTGAGCACGAAGCGCCGCTCGTCCTCGCCGAACAAGCGGGGCTTGTTGAAGCTGAAGCGGATGGCGCCGAGGCGGCGGCCCTGCACTTCGAGGGGCACTGCGCACAGCGACACCGTGCGCGCTTCCAGGTCGGCCAGTTCCGGGAAGCGGCTGTCGCGTTCGGCGCGGGACTCCAGCCACACCGCCGCGCCCGTGCGCAGGGCGACGGCGGCGGGGAGCTCGGCGTCACGGGATTCGTTGCGCAGTCGTTCCAACACCTTCTCGTCGTACCCGACGGCACCGGGCACCGCGAGCTTGTCGGCGTCGGTGGCCAGCAGGATGCCGCCACCCGCCGCGCCGAGCGCAGCAACGCCCTCGCCGAGCACGGCGGCGGCTACCGCTTCAGGCGTGTCGGCCGTGGCCAGCGCGGCGGCTACCGAGTAGAGGCGCGCCGCCCGGTCGGAGGCGCGGTGGGCGGTCACCAACCGGTCGAGCTCGGTGAGGATGCGACGCTCGAACGGCTGCGGGGGCGGCGGCTCTTGTCCGGCGGCTGCAGCCCGCAGCTGCGTGACCAGTTCGCTCACGTACCAATGACGGAACAGGCGGTGCTGCGGAGGCGTCTCCAGGGTGAGCATGCGCATGGCCCGGCAATAGACATCGACCTCGTCGAGGGCCGAGAGGTACTCCTCGGCCGCGTCGGCCGCCGAGGCAGGGAGGTCGAGGGCGAGGCGCGTCATCTGTTCGCCTCGATGCACGGCGTCGAGCGCATGGTGCTTCACGGCGAGGCGGGTTTCGGCGAAACGATCGACAGCATCGAGAAGGGTGCTCAGGTGCTGCGGCAGCTCGGCGGTGACGCCGGAGTCGGCACCGCCCGACGCCAGGGCGAACTCCCGCACGATGTTGTCGACGTGCGACTTGGCCGCCAGCAGGAGGTCGGTAGGCACGTCGCCCAACTCGACGTGGAAGCGGCGGGGCTGGTCCACGTCCCACTCGTCGTCGCCCCACATGGCCAACAACGCCTGTTCGTCGACGCCGGTGCCGTCGTGCACCTCCCCCGTCACCTCGGCCCAGACCACCTTGCCGCCCGGTTCGAGGTCGACGCCCCAGCGGGCCGACAGGCCGGCCACGAGGCGTACGCCGCGTCCCGTCAGTGACGTTTCCGACGCATGGCCGAACACGGGAGGCGCCGTCGTGTGGTCGCGCACCTCGATGCGCACGCCGTCGGCCACGGCGGCGAACTCGATGCCCCGGCAGCCACCGCCGTGGAACAGGGCGTTGGTCACCAGCTCGCTGGCCACGAGGGCGAGGTCGTCGGCCACGTCGGCCCGCCCCGCTTCGACGGCGCGTTGCACGGCGAGCGCTCGTGCGTGCGTGACAACGCTGCGCCCTTCGAGCACGGGGTCGCCGGTCTCGGCTCCGTGGACACCCATCTGCAAGGCCAGGGTAGCGAACCCGCCCCGACCGCCTGCTCTATGCCCGTCGTGCTGCCGCCGCCGACCTTGATTTTTCCGCGCACGGGCGGCAGCGCACACGAGCCCGGCCAACGGGCTCGGGCATGCTGTGCGCCATGCGAATCGCCATGGTCGCCGCCGCCGGAGCGTTGGGCACCGTCGTGCGGTATGCCGTCGGGGTGCGGGTGGGCGTCCAGTCGTTCCCGTGGGCGACCTTGGCCGTCAACACCGTGGGTTCCTTCGCCCTCGGCGTGGTGCTGGTGGCCGGGCCGTCGCGATGGCCACGTGACCTCGTGGTCGCCGTCAGCGTGGGGTTCCTGGGCGGGTTCACCACGTTCTCGACCTTCGGCTACGAGTCGCAGACGCTGCTGCGCGAGGGGCGGGCGGCAGCGTCGGCCGCCTACGTGGTGGGCTCGGTGTGCGCCGGGGTGGCCGCCGCCGCGCTGGGCTACACGGCGGGGGGCAGCTTGCGCCGTTGACCGGCCGGCGGCGGAGCTACTGCTTCTTGCGCTTGCCCGCCGCCTTGGCCTCGTTGTGGGCGACGGCCGCGCGGACGAGCGCTTTGAACGCATCGGCGTCGACCTCGTCGTCCTTACCGATGTCGATGGCACGCCTGGTGTTGCCACCGAAGCCGGCGTTGAACAACCCGGCCGGGTCGTCGAGCGCGGCGCCGGAGGCGAACGTGAGCTTCACCGTCGACTTGTAGACCTCACCGGTGCAAATGAGCCCGTCGAGTGACCACGTCGGCACGCCGTTCGGGTTCGTGGGCTTCACCCACTTGACCTCTTCCACGATGCGCTCGTCGGCCTCCTTGACGAGGTTGCGCATCCTGCTCAGTGCCTGCCCGCGCCAGTCACCGATCCCCTCGATGATCCGGTCGACCTTGTCGCTCGGCGCCTCGCCGTCCGCTTGTGCCATGGGGCCCTCCGATTGGTGTCGCTGCCGCAGTGTCGCCCGAGCAGGAGTCAGTCGGGCAAGACGCCGTCGACGTCAAGGACGGACATAGTGCCGTCGATCACGCCCCGGGCGACATCGGCCAGGCGGAGGTTGTGGTTGCGGGCGTAGGTGCGCAAGGCGGAGAACGCCGCTTCCATGTCGAGGTTCCTCCGTTCGGCCACCACTCCCTTGGCCTGTTCGATGACGATGCGGCTGTTGAGCGCATGGTTGAGCTGGTCGTTGAGGACCTGGGCTTCGAGTGCGGCACGGTGCTGGAGGACGGCGATGGTGGCCACGTCGGCCAGTGCCTGGGCGGCATCGATGTCGGCTTTGCGCATCTCCCCCCGCTCGACGTGGAACAGGTTGAGGGCGCCGATGACAGAGCCTCGCAAGCGCATGGGAAGTGCCTGCACCGATTGGAACCCGGCGGCCAGCGCCTCGGGCGCGAAGTGAGGCCACAGGTCGTTGGCGGCAGCCAAGTCCGGGCTCATCACCGCCTGGCCGGTGTGAAAGGCATCGAGGCACGGGCCTTCTTGGGATTGAAGCTCGAAGAGCTCGAGCACTCGCATGGTCTCGCTCGACGAGGCCATGACCCGCAGCCCGCTTCCTGGCGCGGCCAGCATGAGCCCGGCGGCGCCCACGTCGAGCACTTCGACGCAGCGGTCCGTGAGCAGCGAGAGCAGTTCCACCACGTCGAAGTCGGCCACGAGGGTGTCGGCCAACTCGACGAAGGTCCTGGCGAGCATTATTTCTCTGGACATGGAATCTCCTGTCACGACGACTCGGTACTGCTTCGGCCTTCGGTCCGGCGCGTGACCTCTGGCGTCATGGTACGGACGAAGGCGGCGACACGTTGGCGTTGCCCGGTCACGGCCCCGGGTCCTTCTCGCCGCTGTCGGCGTCGAAACGCAGCTTCCGCGACACCACGTCGACGGCCACGTCGGCCAGCTTGCGGTCGTTGCCGAAGGCATAGGCCCGTAGCCGGATGAGCGCGTGGCCGACGCTGGCGTCTAACTGGGCGGCCACCATGCCTGCGGCCTGGTGCACCACGTAGTGGAAATCGGCGCCCACCTCGAGCTCGCCCGCCAGCGTCCCCTCCGGCGCGTCGGCTTGCAGCACGAGCACGACTTGAGCGGCGATGTCGGCCATGACCACCGCGTCGGCATACTGGTCGTCGGTGAGCGGGCCCGGTTGCTCGCGGTGCAGGTTGAGGGCGCCGAGGCGCACCGCACCTACTTGCAACGGGAAGCCGAAGACGGCTCGCACCCCGGCGTCGACCGCCGGGCCGGAGAACGCCGGCCATCGAGGTGTGTAGGGGCGAGCCAGGTCGGGTTCCAACACCGGACGGTCGCTGTGGTAGGCGTCCACGCACGGCCCCTCCCCGAGGTCGTACTGGAGCTGTTCGATGAGGTCGCTCACATCGCCGGTGGTGCACACCGAGCCCCGCGACACGTCACCGGACATCAGCATGATGCCCGCGCCGGTCATCCCCGTGGCCTCGGCACACACCTCACACAGCCGTTTGGTCTCCGACCCGGAGGCGGCGCCGAAGCCGAGCAGATCGAGGATCCGTAGTCGCCGTTCGCCCGCCACCGCTTCACGGCCCCTCGTCCGCGGCGGCGCTCAACTCGAAGAGGTCGGCGACTCCGCAAAGATCGAGAACGCGCTGTGCGCACGCCGGTGGCGAACGCAACACGATCGTCCGTGCCTGCCGTTGAAGGACCAGTTGGGCGTGGAGCAACACACGGACGGTGGCCACCGACATGAACTCCACGTCGCCCAGGTCGACGACCAGGTCGCCGTCCCCGACGGCTGTCGCCTGAGCGATGGCGTCCGTCAAGGCATCGACGGTGAACATGTCGTGCTCGCCAGAAAGGCGGACGACCGTGGGCCCCGCTGACACGACGCCGTCTTGCACAGAGGTTGGCCCGCAAAAACCCACGGTTCGTTTCATTGAGACCCCCTCGGCCACAAGCGCCATCACGATGACGCGTTACCGGGGTCCGGGGTATCGCTCCCGAGCCGGCGGGAGCCGGCTCGACACGTCAGGGTTTTTGTCGTGTCACTCCTCAAGATACACAGGTTGGGGCCGAACGAATCGGATAATCGTCACTTTCTTTCTGTGCGCCGTCCGGTCAAGACCCGGTCCTCGATGGCCTGCGGAGGCCCCGGGACGGCGAAAAGGAAGCCTTGGGCTCGGTCGCACCCCAGCGTCATCAGCTGCTCCACCTGGGCCTGGGTCTCCACCCCTTCGGCGACGACAGCCATCCCCAACGCGTGGGAGAGGTCGATGATCGAGGCGACGATGGCCCGTTCTGTGGCACCGAGGGCGAGCTCGCTGATGAACGAGCGGTCGATCTTGACGAAGTCGAGCGGGAACAGCCGCAGGTACGACAGCGACGAGTAGCCGGTGCCGAAGTCGTCGAGGCCGACTTTCACCCCGGCGTCACGCAGGACCTTGAGGCCGCTCATGGCCGAGTTCGACGCTTCCATGAGCACCCGCTCGGTGACCTCGACCTGGAGCGCGGCAGCGGGCAGGCCGTGGGCGGCCAGGTCGGCGATGACCGACTGGGCGAACCCGGCGTCGGACAGGTGGCGAGCGGTGACGTTGATGGCGACGTCGGCAAAGGCGGTGCCTGCAAACAACCCTCGCCATGCACCGGCCTGGCCCACGGCCTGGCCGAGGACCCATTCGTCCATCTGCGCCAGGAGGCCGACCTCCTCGGCCACTTCGATGAACGACTCGGCCTCGATGAGGTGGTCCTGGTCGGGGTCCCATACCCGCACCAGCGCCTCGACCGCCACGGTGTCACCGGTGCGGAGCTCGACGATGGGCTGGTAGTCGAGCCGGAGCCGACCCTCGGCGATGGCCCGCCGCAGCATGCGCTCGGTGCCCAACCGGCCGACCGCCCGCGTGCGCAAGTCCTCGTCGAAGACCTCGGCCCGGTCCCGCCCCCGGTCCTTGGCGCGGTACAGGGCGAGGTCGGCCTCTTGAAGGAGGCCCTCGGCGCTGTAGCGGGCGTCCGACGTCACGGCGATCCCCACGCTGGTCGTGCAGACGAACCGCTCGTCGCCCACCTGGAACGGGGTGCGGCCGGCTTCGACGATCCGCCGGCCCAAGGCCACTGCCTCCTCGGCCTGCGACATGTCCTCGACCACCACGGCGAACTCGTCGCCACCCAGGCGTGCCAACGTGTCCTGCGGGCGCAGGAACTTGCTGAGGCGCTCGGCCATCTTCAGGAGGACGGCGTCGCCCGCCAGGTGCCCGACGGAATCGTTGATCAACTTGAACCGGTCGAGGTCGAGGAACAGCACGGCGACGAGGCCGTCCTTGCGCTCGAGCCTGAGCAGCGCTTGGTGCAGGCGGTCCATGAACACGGTGCGGTTGGCGACGCCGGTCAAGGGATCGGTGCTGGCTTTGTGCCTGAGCTCGACCTCGGACTTCTTGCGGTCGCCGATGTCGCGGATGCTGGAGACGATCAGCGGCCCGTCCTCACCGTCGACCAGCCGCGACACGGCCTCGGTCCACCGGTAGATGCCGCTCGCACAGCGGAACCGGAAGACGGTGGTCGACGTGCAGCCCGGGTCGGCCGTGACGAGCCTGCGGGCGTCGTCGACGAGCCCCACGTCATCGGGATGTGTGAAGGCGGCCTGGGGCCGGCTCACGAAGTCGTCGGGTTCCCATCCGAAAAGCGCACGGGCGGCGGGAGACACGAACCGGTAGACGCCGTCGAGCGTCGCCACCGTGTGCAGGTCGGGCGAGCCCAGTGTGACCACGCGGTCGAGCCCCGGACCGAGCATCGGGTCGACCTGAGTGACTCCCACAGCGAACGCTCCTCACCGACACGCTTGGGCGCCACCAGGGTCAGGAGCAACGCAACTGCCATTTCGGGTCGCCCGAAAATGGGCCCCCACGGGTGAGGGTACACCGCTTGCTCGCAACTCAATACGGACGCCGTACGGCTTGGGAACGATCCTCCACGTCGTCGCTCCATACGCGACGTACGCTCCGGGCGATTCGTCCTATTCGACCTCGACAGGGGGCATCCATGAGCCCGAAGCGGCAGTCCACGACACCGGTGAAAGCCAGCAGGCTCACTGCAGGCAAGCAGCAGGCAGCCAAGGTGCCGGTCGCCAAAGCCGCCAAAGCGGCCACGGGGAAGGCCACGACGAAGGCCACGACGAAGGCCAAGGCCGAGGTGACGGGCAGGCCGGTGCGCAAGCGGCGCAGCGGCCTCGACATCGCCATGAGGGAATCGATCCCCTTCGACCACGACGACCTCACGCCGATCAAGGCCGACACCTCCGCGCTCAAGCCGGAGAAGGCAGGCTCCCGCTCGGTCAAGCAGACGGGCGCCGGCGGCATCAAGGCCACAGGCGTCGACGCCCCCGCACCCGACGCCGAGTTCAAGCACCTCAAGGCCCGCAACGTGGCAGTCGACGCCGGCTACGGCGGCGGCGCGGCGACGTTGGCCCAGAAGGTGGTGGCGAGCACCCCGGCAATCGAGTTGGTCGACGCCAAGAAGGCGACATCGGTGCAAGTGCGCCGCGGCACCCGCACCCACGCCCACCTCGGTGAGTGGGACGGCAGGTCCGGCCTTTGGGTGGGCATCGACGACAAGCTCCCCGGGCGAGTGGTGGTGCGGGCGGGCAACGCCAAAGCTCGCATCGTGCTCGACGGTGCGGAGTGCGCCATCCGCGTGCGCGGCACCAACGAGAACGTGCAGGCGGTGCTCGGCCCCAGCGCCGACGGCGGCAGCTTGCGGCTGTACGACGCCAACGGGGCGGCCTTCGCCTACCTCGGCGAGTTCGACGGTTACGGCGGCCTCGCTTTGGGCGGTGAAGGCCGCCTGCCCGGTCGCATCGTCCTGCGCAAGGGACAGTTCGAGGACCAGATCGTGCTCGACGCCGATACCGGCGACATCGTGCTCACCAATGCCGACTGTGCCGAGGAGTTCGACGTGGCGGGCGACAAGCCCGAACCGGGCAGCGTGCTCGTGCTCGACGACGACCCGGGCCGCTTGCGCAGGAGCGCCGAGCCCTACGACACCCGGGTGGCCGGCGTCGTCTCCGGGGCGGGCGCCTACCGTCCGGGCATCGTGCTCGACCGGCGGGCCACCGGCGCCGAGCGGGTGCCGGTGGCACTGGTCGGCAAGGTCTTCTGCCAGGTCGAGGCCGACAGCGCCCCCATCGCGCCGGGCACGTTGCTGACCACCTCGGAGCGGCCTGGCGTGGCCATGGCCGCCGTCGATCGTGAACGCGCCTTCGGCGCCGTGCTCGGCAAGGCGCTGGCCCCGCTCGACGCGGGCACGGCCCTGTTGCCCGTCCTCGTCACCCTCCAGTAGGGGGCGAGGCCGTGCTCTCCCTGCGCGACACCGCCTTTGCCCTCGACAACCCGTCCGGCTCGTGGAGCCTGCGCCAGTCGCTCGGCGTGCCCACGTGGCCGCAGCCCATGCCGTCGGGCACGGTGTCGGTCCGCGACTTGGCCCAGCGGTTCAGCCCGGCGGGCACAGCCCTGCGCTCGTTGGCCGACGGCAGCGTGAACCTGTGGTCGCACATCGACCGGGCCACGGTGGTGGCCGAGCTCCGCGACCGGTTGCGCGACCCGGCGATCATCCGGCAGAACCCAACGGGCTTGTGCGGGCCCATCAGCATCGTCGTCGAGTTCGCCCGTCGCCGGCCCGTCCAGTACGTGCTGGCCGCCAAGCAGTTGTTGGAGACGGGCAAGCTCGTGTGCCCGACGGGGCGCGTCATCGTGGCCGAAGCGGAATTGCGCAAGGAGCCGGTCGCCTCCGGGACCATCGGCCAAGTGGACTGGCTGCTGGCCGCGACCATGCGCGACGACGAGAACATCTGGGAAGACGTCGACGACGACGCCAACGGGCTGGAGACGATCACCCTCTGGGGTGAGGAGCGAGGGTGGACGCGCGACGTGCTCGACCTGCCCAACGGCGGGTGGGAGACGTGCTTCGTCGAAGGCGAAGTGCGCTGCATGCGCAAGGCCCAGGACGCGGTGAACGCAGGAGGCGTGGCCTTCTTCCTCATCGACGCCAACCTCATCAAAAACGGGGGCGACGACGATGAGGAGCCCATCCACTACCGGAGCTCGGGGCACGGCGCCCGCCAGGCGCCCAGCGGCTTCGGGGGTTGGGTACACAGCAAGGACGACGACTACCCACCCGACCACTGGGTGATCTACCTGGGTGGCCTGAACCTGGGTGCCGACCCCGACGACGACGACCCCGTGCTGTTCCGAGTGTGGTCGTGGGGCTCGGAGTTCGAACTGAGCGGGACGGTCGACGCCTTCTCCGAATACCTCTACGGGGTCGTCACCGGCACGCCGTGACCAGGCGTGCTCAGAGCAGCGAGGGGTCCGGCACGGCGATGCCCCACAGGTAGAAGTCGTCTTCGCTGAACCCTTCGTTGTTCAGTTCGAGCACCTGGATGTGGGTGGTAACCCCCTTGGCTGTCACCGTGGCGAGGCGCACCGACTCCAACTCGTTCAACGTGGTGGGCGTGGACTCGTCGGCGTCGGCGTGCAACGACATCTGCCCGAGCAGGCGTCCGGTGATGGCGCTGTAGCACTGCACCAGTTCGTCCTCGTCGTCGTCCTTGACGTCGTGGATCATCAGCAACCGTCGGTTGGTGGTGAAGCATGCGCCCTGCACCCCGTTGGGTGGGGGGTCGCCCCAGTGCAAGGTGATGTCCTCCTTGTCGACACGAGGCATCACGCCGTCGACGGTGGCGCTGGCGTCGTAGGCGTACAACTTGGTGGGGAACGAGAAGTTGCAGGTGTAGAGCAGGCCGTTGGCGGGATTGACGTCGCACCACGGGAACAGGTCGTCGGCCGGTCGGTCGGCGGCGGTGAGGACGGCATCGGCGGTGAAGTCGGCCCGCACCTTCCACACGCCCCATGTCGCGTGTTGCACGGGAACGTAGATCCACTCCTCCCACTCGCACGGTGCCCCGTGGTGCACGGTCCCTGTGGCGAGGCGGGGTGCCAGGCGTGTCCACGTCGCCGACGACGTGCCGGGAACCAGTCGGTAGAGGCCCTCTCGGCCGTCGTCTGCGTTGGTGGCGACGTACCACCCGTCCCGTCCCCAAGTGACCCCTTGGGCCTCCTCGGTCCACGCCTCGTTGTCGACCTGCCACATGGGCTCGGGCCACCGCACCCACTCATTGACGCGGGAATCGGTGCAGTAGCCGAGGAGTTCCCGCACGCTTGGGGGCGGGCAGTGCAGGTGCTCCTGCCAACTGAACGGGCCGGTGTGGCCCAGTACTGCCAACCCCTGGCGAAGGCTCTTCATCGGCGCACGCAGGCGCCCGCGATGGCCTGGACGTGGCGCACATCGGTACCGCAGCATCCGCCGAGCACGGCGAAGCGATGTTGCTCCGACAACTCGGCGTATTGGCCGGCCAACTCCGCCGGGTCGCCCTCGTCGAGCTCCTCGGCTTCGTCGAGCTCGGCGTGGCTGGCGCGCGACGAGTTCGCCCGTAGGAGCTTCACCCGTTCGACGGCGTCGGATCCGACGGCGAGCGCGTCGGTGAAGTGGTCGGGGTGGGCGCAGTTGATCCCGAAGTACAACGCTGCCGCGCCCGTCGAGGCGTCGACCTCCTCGATCGCCTCGTGCAGCGGCTGCCCGTCGGGGAGCCTGCCGTCGGTCTCGACGGTGAAGGCGACGACGACCGGCATGCCCGCCGCGCTCGCGGCGTGGACGACACCGATGGCCTCGCCCGCATGCGTGGCCGTGAGCATCGTCACCCGGTCGGCGCCTGCCCCCGCGAACGATGCGACCTGCGGCCCGTGGTACGAAGCCGCCACGTCCGGGGTGAGGAGCTCGGCCGGGCTGTAGCCGTCGCCGCGCGGGCCGATGTTGCCGCTCACCACTGCGTCGACGCCGGGGAACTCGGCACCGACTCCCCGGACGAATGCCACGGCGTCGCGGTTCACCCGGTCCAGGGCATCGGCGTCGTAGCCCAGCCGCGCTCCCCAATCGGCATTGGCCCGCCACGTCGGGGTTTCCAGGACGAAGCCGGTACCCGCCTCCTGGGCTACCCGCAGGTGGTCGCGGAAGTACGTGGCCAGCAACTCCCGGCCGTCGGCGTCGTCCAAGAGCGGGAACGCCGCGAAGTCCGCCAGGTCGATGCCGCGGTGGAAGACCAGCCAGGTCTCCAAGCCACTGTCGGTCAGCCACGGTGCTTGCATGCCTGCCTCCCACCTCGCGCCGGTCGCGCCCGGAGGTTAGGGCGCGTGCGGCCGCGACCGCGGACCCACTGTGCCGTCACCGTGGCTCTACAGGAGCAGGATGCGGGGCGCCGACGCGAGTCTCAGCTTCGTGGGGACGAGTCGGCGCGACGCGCCGACTCCACCGCGGCG
Organism: Acidimicrobiales bacterium; assembly: GCA_035536915.1. Classification (NCBI taxonomy): domain Bacteria; kingdom Bacillati; phylum Actinomycetota; class Acidimicrobiia; order Acidimicrobiales; species Acidimicrobiales bacterium. The sequence continues at coordinate 107,105 of DATLNE010000010.1, read as the reverse complement.
AAGTAGGTGGCGACGTTGCCTTCGCTGTCGTACGGGCGCCGGCAGAGATCAGGCTCCCACCATTCGCTGCGTGGCTCGGGCGCCCGCGTGAGGTCGCCGCTGTAGACGTGCAGCGCCGCGCTCCACTCCTGCGACCGCGGGTTGCGCACCGCATGGATCACGTCGGGCCCGAGGGCTCCCACCTGGCCGCGGTGGTACTCACGGGAGACGACGTGCTCGAGGGTGTCGCCTCTCGCTCGGAACAGCCGGTTCTCCTCGACTCCCGCGGCGATGCCCACGACCGCCCACAGCCCGCCGTGGTCGTGCGCCTGCGTGCTGTAGCCCGGCGGCCAGAGGAACTGCTGGACGAGCAGGTCGTCGCTCCGGTAGAGCTCGACGTAGGCGTCGTCGCCCACGGCGAGCCCGTCGGCCAGCGCCTGTTCCACGACCTCTTTGACCGCGGCCATGCCGTCGGGTCGGGCGGCGAGGCACGCCCCGATGAGCTCGTCGCGGTCCATGCGTCCATCATGGCGCGCCCATCGGCATCGAGCGGCCTGTGGTGCAGGCCTACGCGCCGTTGCGCTCGCGGTGCTTGCAGCCCGGCCAGCAACAGGGCCGGCGCTTGCCTTCCTCCAGCTCTTCCTTCGTCCGCCGAATGCGGCGTTCTCGGGTCGTGTCCTGCTTGGCGTCTTCTACCCAGCAGATGAACTCGTTGCGGGCCAGAGGCGTGATGTCCTTCCATGCCTCCAGCGCCGCAGGGTTGGCGACGAGCACGTTGCGCAAGTCGCCTGGAAGCTTGTGTACTACCCCACCGGGCAAGGGCGAGCCGGCCATGCGGTCACGGTAGCCGTCCGACCTCGCCGGACACGGCGCGGAAGAGGCCCGCCACGCATCAGCGCAGCGAGCCTCTTCGACCGTCGTCGGGTTGAGCTCGATGGACGAGCGTTGGGCGTCAGACGAGTGACGTGGTCACCGTGCCTGCATAGGCGCCGGCGAGCGCGCCGGCGGGCATGCTGACGTCGAGGGTGGGGCTCCACGAGGCGGTGTTGTTGCCCGACACTGCGGTCGCGGTCGCCACGGCGCCAGCGGTCGTCGTGAGCGCTTTCGAGGTGACAGCGGCGACGGTGTTGGTCCCGGTCTCCGTGACGGTGCCGTTGGTGTAGGCGACGCCGGTGGAGACGGACAGGCCCTCGCCCGTGAAGGTGGTCGACGCTGCGGAGGTGACCCAGCCGGCGGTGCCGCCACGTGCATCGGTCACGGCCACTTCGCCGAGGGTGCCGGTGATGACGTTGGCGTCGACGCCCGACGCTTCATTGGTGAGAGCAGCACTCGCTCCCACACTGAGGGTGAGCGTCCCGCCGGTGAGGCTGAAGGTTGCGTCGGTGTCGTCGGCGGATGCCGGAAGAGCGGCACCGACGACCAGCGTGGCCGCGGTGGCGAGGATGATAAGAGGCTTACGGAGTTGCATGAGGATCCTTTTTGATGATGTGGGGGTCGGTCGACTCCCGTATCTGATGACCACTGTCGGTGGCATTCCTCGGTGGCTATAGCCGCGTTGAGAAGACGTTGAGCACGGGTGGCCCGGGCCAGAAACGGTGGCTGCGCGGCGGCAGCATTGAGCCGCTGTTGAGCACAGATGTGATGCCGGATGTCGATCAAAGAGGCACGAGGCTGCCGCACCCGGCGCGTCGAACCAGTCGGCGAGGACGCACTCATGAGCAGGTCGCTTCCCTTTCTCAGCATCGCTTCCTTGGTGCTTGCGCTCGGCGTCGCCGCGGCACCAGCGACGGCGGCAGAACCCACGAGCGCGACCGTGTCGGTCACCGGCGGCGCGTTGACGATCACCGTGCCCGCCGACGCCGGAAGCCTCGGCACGCGGGCCAACTCGGTCCAAGGCGGGACGATCAGCGGGCCGCTGGGCCAGGTGCAGGTCAACGACGCCCGTAGCGCCGCCGCCGGATCGGGATGGGTGGCAAGCGTGATCTCCACTGCGTTCACGCCGCCGTCAGGCCCGGCCATCGCCGCCAGCGCGGTCGGCTACACCGCCGGCGACATCGTCAAGGTCGGCACTGCCACCTACACGGCCAACAACCCGCCGAACCTGACCGGCGTTGCACCTGCGGTCACCGCCACCGGCATCACCGGCGACAACTCGGCCACGTGGAACCCGACCATCAGCGTCGCCGTCCCCGGAGGCATGGCCGCCAACGTCTACTCCGCGACGATCACGCACTCCGTTGTCTAGGTCGCGGTCCCGCCGGGTCGCCCTTGCCGCACTGGTACTGACCGCCGGGCTTTCGGCAACACCGTTGACGGCCGCCGCCCAGGGAGCAGCGGGCGGCATCGGCCTCCGGCTGGTCGAGGCGCCGGTCGCCGCCAAGGACGATCCACGGGCGCGCATCTACATCGTCGACCACCTGGCCCCCGGCACCGTCATCGAGCGTCGGGTGGAAGTCTCGAACTCGACCACGTCGAGCCATCACGTGGCCTTGTACTCCTCCGCTGCCACCATCGAGGACGGCGCCTTCGTGGGCGCCGAAGGGCGCACGCCGAACGACGTCTCCAGATGGACCACCGTCAGCCCCGGCACCATCGACGTCGCCGCGGGCGCCAAGCTCACGGCCGTCGTCAAGGTCGCCGTGCCCGACGATGCCGCACCCGGTGAGCAGTACGGCGTCGTGTGGGCCGAAGCCCGCTCCCAGCCTGCGCCCGGCGGCGTCGTGCAGGTGAGTCGCGTCGGCATCCGCCTCTACCTGTCGGTCGGGCCCGGCGGCGCTCCCGCCCCCGACTTCGCCGTTGAAGCCCTCACCCCTGCCCGATCGGCCAAGGGGGCGCCGATGGTCACCGCCACGGTTCGCAACACCGGCGGCCGAGCGCTCGACGTGACGGGGACGCTGCTGCTGTCCAACGGCCCCGGCGGCCTCAGCGCCGGCCCGTTCCCCGCCGAGCTCAACACCACCCTCGCCGTCGGCGACACCAAAAAGGTCACCATCACCTTGGACGAGCGCCTGCCGGCGGGGCCGTGGGACGCGACGGTGGCGCTGGCCAGCGGCGTAACCGAACGTCGAGGTGAAGCCACCATCACCTTCCCCAACGCTGGTGAAGGCGACGCCGTGGCCGCACGAAAAGACTCGATGGTCGGGTGGCCGATGGTCGCCGGAGCCACGGCGGCAGGCGTGGGCCTCGTCGTTTTCGGGATGGCCCACATGAAGGGACGGCGCCGACGTTCGCACGGTCGCCGACAGGCGGCTCTCCCCGTCTAGCGCGCGGCGGCTGTACCGGCTGCGGCCGGAACCCTTGATGGAACTCGACGCCTGGCTCGAGGCCGACCTGGTCGACGCCATGCACATCGCCGTTGCACCCGTCGAGCTCGGACGGGGCGAACGTCTGTGGCACTCCCCCGAGGATCTGCTCGACCGCTTCCATTCGGAATCGGTGCCCAGCCCGAGCGGGGTGACGCACCTGCTGTTCTGGCGCCGATGACGTTCGGCCGGGGCGCTCCCCGGTGAAACGCCGATAGAGAGGCAGCTGGTCAATCGCCGAACCCAAGCCGACGCGAGTTGCTCCGGCGTTTTCAGGTACAGCCGACTGCTTCAAAGACGACACGCTCTACGACCAATTCGTCACCTACGAGCATGACGTGGATTCGCTTTGTGGACTGTTGGCAAGCATCCCACGCGGGCGCAGGGATCACGCCTGCGAGACGGGAAGCCGCCCGCCTGCGACGACGGGAAGCCGCCGCCGAGATGTTCCTCGCTCCCGGTGGCTATGGGCCGCTGCCGGCGATGTCCACCACGGCGGTGACGAAGCCGGGCAGTGCCACAAGCGCCACACCCGCGAGGATCACGCGTCCGAAGAAGGTTGCCTTCGGTCCGTGCAGACCTGTCCTGATCGGCTCCACCTGGCTCAGCGCGACCGCGACCAGTCCAACCAACGCGAGCAGGAGCAGAGGGAACACAGCGGGCAGGAGCAACAACAGCGGCGCGTGGCCGACGAGGGCCCGCCGCTCCCGCGCCAGGAGCGGCAGCGTGGTTGCGTAGCGGGCAGCGAGTGCCGCAACGACCACACCATGGAGAACGACGAGCGCGCCGAAGGCGAGCAGCGCGACCGAGGACGGGCCGACGATGTCGAAGTCCGCGTTGTCGGGTCTGAGCGGCTCGATCCGAGTCCCGGCCACAACCAGGAGCAGCCCGCCAAAAGCGAGGCCGCCAAGCCGTCCGGCCGGCAGCCACCGGCGCACCAGAAGGTAGAGGACGCCGGTCCCCAGTCCGAAGAAGAGCCCGGTGAACACGACGAAGCCGACGGTGCCGCCGACCGTGATCTCGCCAACGATCTCGTTGGCCTCCGTGACCCGGCCCCGTGCCGCCCCAGGCGAGGTGACGGCCAGCAGCCGCATCACCAACCGTCCGCCGGCGCCGGCTACAAGGACACCCGCGCCGAGCCCCGAGACTGCGGCCACCGCCAGGTACCACACATAACGACGGGCTACGTCGACTCGCGCCTCCGCGTCCGACGACGGCGGCGGCGGCTGGAACTTGAGCCCACCCCAACGGACGCCGGCGGTGAGCCCGACGGCCACCAGCAGTCCGCAGGCGATCACAACCACCATGCCGCGAGTCTCGCCCACGTTGGACGCCACTGCGGGGAGGACGTTGCTCCTGACGCTCGGGGCGTTTCGTCAGCGTCTGCGGGTTGTCGCGTAACGAACGTCGCACGTGACGCCCGCCCGGGCTAAGGCGCACGCTGCTCCCATGACCAAGAACACGAAGCCCGGCGCGGCAATGGCGATCACTCGCGGGGCGTCGTCACATCACCAACTCGAAGCTGCACTGAGCGCCTGGTGCATTGACGAGCCGGCGATCTGCAGTGAGCAGCGTGACATCGAGGCTCTCTGCGAGGGCGATGTAGGCGGCGTCGTAGACCGTCACGTTCTTGCGCAGTTCCCAGCAGCGATCCAAAAGGGGGCGGTGGGGCACTCGCTGGACCCGGAGATCGTGGAGGTCGATGACAGCGGCTTCCGCCCGTTCGGCCGTCAGTGTCCCGGCGGCACACAGGCGACGGAAGGCAGAGATGACTTCGAGGTCCAGCAGTTCGGGTGCCGCAAGGCGTTCACCGGCTAATCGCTCTCGCACACGGCGGCCACCGGCGTCGTCGTCCGCCAAAGCGGTCGCGAGCACGCTCGCGTCGACAACGATCAACTGGCGTCGCGATCGGCGCGCACCGCCCGCACGGCTTCCTTCAAGGCGACGCGGCCACCCGTTCGATGCTCGATGCGTCCGAGGACCTCGTCGAGCGTGGGAGTACGCGCCTCATCCACCAGTCGGGCAAGGAGGTACTCCTGCAGAGATTGACCGGACGCGCCGGCCCGTCGCCGTAGCACGGAGTGGACATCCTCCGGAACGTCTTTCACCTGGATGCTCGGCATGTTGCCAGTGTAGCGCCATTGTGGCGCTGACACATGCATATCGGCACCCAGACAACTACAACGTTGTGATTCGAGTGGACCTGAGGTGTCATTATGTAAACACCCCGAGCGTCAAGGGTGCCCCCATCTTCTATCGCGCCGAACAACGGTTCTACGGCACGGTGATGGTGGCCGAACCCCGATCTTCGGTCCATCAGGTGGACCGATTTCAGGGGGTCAGGTCAGGGTCACTGGGTGGCAACCCACCGGCAGTCCCGGTCGTCACCGTAGCTCCGTTGGGCAAGTAGGTCGGCGGGTGGCGAGCCAGCGCCGCCGTGTTCGGCCCTCCCCCCCCTCCGTCGATGTCATCGGGGGGTGGGCGGCGCGATCGCCGCTCACCCCCCGAGGAACGACGCCTAGGGTGCAATCGTCACGACACGGTTATCCCGTGATCGTCACGCTGTTCCAGTATTCGAGACGGGAACCGCCCGTGTAGTTGTTGTAGTGGTAACCGCCCCCGAAGGCCGAGTAGAAGTCGAACAATGCAGTGCCCGGGCCCGTATTGCAGCGGAACTTCGCATAGTTGGCACCGACCGGTCCCGCGCTCACGGTCGGACCGGAGTCGCTCGAGCCGCAACTCGTGGTTCCGGTCATATCGGCGCGGAAGTGGTAGCGCTGCGCGACGACATCGCCGCAGAACCGTCCCCAGCCCCAGACGTCCAGGGTGCCCGACGTGTCACCCGCGCTGGCGTTGCCATCGGTCGTATAGATCGAGTTGGCACCCAAGGTCTCCCACACGCCGGTGTTGCAACGGTAGGTGACCGTGAACTCCCAGTAGTTGGGGCCGTGGTGCGTGTCGGCGGCACCGGCGACGTCCACGAATGCCGAGACGTTCGTGGTGCTGAACCATCCGTGCCCCTCATCGCGAACCACGGTGCTCAAAGCCTGTGCCCCTGGCGCCGGCGCCGCAGTCACGATCGCCGCTGCGACCGCGAGCATGGCAAGCGACCTTCTCCATCCCGTCATTTTCATCGCGTTTCTCTTTCTTTCATTTGGCACGAGTGGCCCAGAACGCGAGGTACGCAATGAAGCAGCCTTGCGGCACCGAACCCCCCGGACCTTCGTTCCTCCGTTTCCCGAGTCATTCGTGCGGAGGGGGTTGTTGTCCTCCCGGTTTTCTCACATGGACAACGTGCGGCTGTGGCCGAAAACAACGTCGAACCCAGAAACTCTCGTCGTAGGCGGCGCCAAGCACCCGCAAGTGGCTTCCCGTCTCCCTCATGCGACGACCGTGTATGAGGGCGAGGGTGCGGCTCGTGGTTGGCCAACCAGCCGACAGTCGCCAGCAGCATCGAAGTGAGCACGAGTAGTTGTGAAAGGTGGTCTCGAAGTCCATGGCCGGACCCACGATGTCGTCACTGGTGAAGGCAGGTTCGATCCGTTGGTCCGACGTCGTGGACGGAGGCGTGGCGTACGTCGTTGACCCGCAGTAGTAGCTCCACCACGCACCGTGGAGCGTCTGCAGACAGTTGGCTCCATACCCAAGGGCAGGTCTGCGCGCGTCGCCGTGAGGAGCTACAGGACATCCTCGACCGGCCGCAGCCTGAAGCCCCGTCCGAGGAGACCGGATGGACTAGTGGACCTGGGTTGTCATTGCACGAACCGCGTTCCACTGCTCGCCGCGCCGCCACTCTCACTCGGGTGACGGCCTGCCACCGCTCTGCGATGCGATGCCCTGGACGAAGTCGACGAGGTGCGGGTCGCGCTCGACGTGAGGGTACGCGGCATAGAAGCGGCTGACGGCGTCGGCCGCGGACCCGAACGAGCACACCGGCCAAAGGGCGACCATGTCGTCGTAGTCGACCGATCGCGCCGCAAAGAGTTTCATCAGGAACACGAAGTGGGCGGGCGGGCCAAGGACGATGAGAGACCTGCGCTCGAACAGCGTGGTACAGCTCATGACGTCGAGGCCGATAGGCGCAAACGCTGCCGAGCGATCGTTAAGCCAGTCCGGACGCAGATCGCGCTCGGCCGCGATGTCCTCAATGACCTTGCGCAACCGGTCGTCGATGCGCGTGATCGTGTCGACGTCGGCGGTCCCCGCCCGAAGCCCGTGCAAGGCCATGAATGAGCCACCGACCACGACGATGGTCGCAGGCTCGCCACCGGGGGACTTCTCGAGCCGATGGGCGACTGCATCCAGCAGGCCGAGGATGTCTTCGCCGGAGAGGACGCCGACACTCACGCGGCGCGCCAGAGGTCGTCGACAGCGAGGACGATGTTGCGGCGCCTGAAGGGCTCGGACGTTCGTCGGCGTGCGGCAGCGACCATCCGCGGGGTGCCGGGAGGCACCCATTCCTCGCGGAGTGGTGGGACCGACCGGGTCCACCGAGGCGATGCGACGCCTGCGTCGTGTGCGACCTGATCCGCCACGGCGGCGAGAAGCGCGGCGACGAACGGGCCGGTGCGCGGCGGTGGCGTGGAGATTGCAGCCTCGGCTTGGTCGGGGTGGAGCCGGATCCAGTCGATGAACCCCCGCAGGCGCGTCCAGTCGATCCCCGTGCCCGGGAGCAAAACGTCGTAGATGTCCACGAGACCGGCGAGCGTGCGATCGCGGTCGAGAGCCGTGGCAGAGATCCCCATCTGCCGTCCGGCCGCGGCGAGAACGCGTTCGAGCATCGTGAACGTCGGGTCGACGTCGTCGTCCTCGATGCGGGACACAGTCGACGTCGGAACACCTGCTCGCAGCGCGAGGGCACGACGGGACAGCCCGGCTGCGATCCGGGCTTCACGGACGAGAGCGGAGGGCGAACTCACCCCTCATAGCATATATGCAACACAGTTGCGCGGACGAAACGACACCGAGCGATTTCGTGGACTTGGCTTGTCTATGTACTAAGACCCGGTGGCCGCTCGTGGGCGGGCCAGCGGTCGAACTCAGCGCCCCGAACACCGCACTTCGGGACGGGGACGGCGACCGGTGACGCCGTTCAGCTGACCTTGAGGTAACGGCGCAGCGCCTCGCGCACGACCTCCGACGCCGTCGTCTTCTCGCTTGACGCCCGCTCGTCGACGGCCTTTCGAAGCGCTGGGTCGAGTCGGACGGGCAGGGTGTCTGCCGGCCCGTCGCCCATGGCAGGCCTCCCCGGCCGCCGCCGCAGCCGGGTCACATCGAGGCCCTCCTCCGCCTCAGCCGCCATCCGGTCGAGGACTTCCTCCGTGAGCTCGACGCCCGTCTTCGAGCGCCCATAGGTCTTTCGCTTTTCACTCATCGGCCTCTCCAACGTCGCGGAGCCACGACTCATAGATGCGGCGCATCCGCATCTACGTGGATCACCACCTCGGTGCCGTCCACGCGCAGCACCGAGACGACTTCGAGCACGTTCCCGGCTCGGTCGGGGCCGAGGTAGAGACACTTGCCCTCGTCGTCCTCGGCCGCGACGAGCGCATGCTCGACGGCGTAGATCGCGTCGTCTTCGGCGATGCCGTGCTTGCGTGCGGAGGCGTAGAAGTCCACGTACGAATATCGTATCGCGAAACTCCGCGTGCCGGAGGGCACGCCGAGAAGCCCAGGGGAGTGTTAGTACAGACTGCCCGACTGCCACGAAGATGCTGGTCAGGCTGCCAGTGGACTTGGCTTGTCTTTGTACTAACACCCGCTGGCCGCTCGTCACCGGGCCGGCGATCACGCTCAGCGAACCGAATGCTGTCCTTCGATCGGGGGACGGCGACCGGTGACGTCGGTGCGCGTGCCCGTCAACTGACCTTGAGGAGGCGGCGCAACGCCTTGCGAACGACCTCGGACGCCGTGGTGTGGTCCGAGGCTGCCCTGTCGTCGACCGCCTTGCGCAGGGCTGGGTCGAGCCGGATGGGGAGCGTGTCGGCCGGTCCCTCGCCCATCGCTGGGCGACCGGGCCGCCGGCGGAGCTTCGTCACGTCCAGCCCTCGCTCTGCGTCCGCCGCCATCCGATCGAGGACGTCCGCCGTGAGTTCAACGCCAGCCCCCTCCAGAGCAGCGATCCCGAGGCGACCGAGGCGCTTGCCAGGAGTAACGAAAATCCCTAGGATTGCAAGCGGAGGCTTTGCCGGCCGTCGGTCGGCATTGCCTTTTCTTGTTTCGGCTCACGCTCGCTGCGCGGTCGAAGGTCGTCGATCTTGGTGATGCTCCAGATGTTGAAGCCTGGGCGGCCATCCTGATCGCGAACAGCGCGATAGCGCATGTCGGCAACGATGCGACCCAACGGGTCCAGTTCGCCCCGGGCTGGCAGGGGGGTCTGGATGTACCTGAAGTTCCAACTGACGATGTAAGCGATGAGATCGGCCAGCTGAACACCCGTCGTGAGATCGCTATGCACGAAGAAGGGTTGTGGGATGATCCAGGCTGCTCGGCGCTGACCCTTTTGGGTCTCGATGAAGTACTTGTGCATTTGATCCAAGAGCAGGTGGCTTCGCGACCGCTCAAGCTCATCGAAGACCACGATCCCCTGGTGGTCCCCGCCGGCATCATCCTCGAGGAAGTAGGAAAAGCGCTCGAAGAGGTACGCGTAGTCCTTGCGCAGCGCCGTACCCGTCGGTCGAGGCGCGCTCTGGGGAACCATCGTTGCGAAGACGCGGGCGCGGGATTCCGCACACGCCTGGAGAACCGCTTCAACGAACGCGATCTTCGCCTGCGCTAGAGCGGCCTGCATCCTGGGACCGGCGCCGTCGCCGCGGTCGAGGCACGCCCTCGCTAGGCGCTGTCGCTCGTCCTCATCGATAGGGTCATGAGATGCCGCTTGCCTGTACGCCTTTTTCTTGAGGAGATTCTTCGCCTTGAGCTCACGACCGCCACCGCTATAACGACCACCGAAGTGGTGTTGCTCAAGTCGCCCTACCTCCTTGATGAGCGGCCACAGGTCGCTATCTCGAACGGCGATACCTGCGAGCACTTCGTACGGAGACGCCCCCTGGTCCTGGCCCGACTCGTCTACGAACAGGAGGTACGCCATTCGGAGAGCGTACGTGAGTCAGACCAGCGCAGGACCCAGTCCGCTCGGTCCGATCTCGACCCGGTGACTGCGTTGGTCCGGGTCGGGTGTCGCGGCATGCGCGCGTCTCCGCCACTGCGCCGTGAAAGCGCGGTAGCTGGTCAAGCGACAGCGACGACGTGCGGCCGAGACCGTGCACGAACACACCCCGGCCGGGCCGTTTCTCTGTGGACCTGGGTTGTCATTGGACGAACCAAGCGGCACTCGTGACAGGCCCGGCGCTCCTACGGGTGCCTACGGCATGATCGCGTCGACGGCGAGGAAGGCGCTCGGCAAGTGCTTCTTCAGTAGTCACCAAAGGAGTACCGACCCGGCGGGCAAGCACGACGAAGGACCGTTCACGGCGACCTATGACGAAAGAGCCCAGGGCTGGGCCCTCGAATCACCCCGTCCGCCCTTGACGCCGCGCGAGTGACTTATTGCTCCTCGAAATCGCCTCGCTAGTCATAGCTGGGGCCTTCGAGACTTGCACCACACCAACGGATCCCACATGATTTCTCCGTGTTGCTCCGGGGGGACCACGCGATCATGAGGCTCACAGGGGTGAAGTGGGGCCGCTCGAAAGATGTCGCAACGCGCCGATTGCGGCCACGAGCGCACATCGCGTTGACAACGCTGCTCTCCTCCGCTGTAGCGAGGGGGTGCCCGGCCTCGTGACGCAACCGCTTGAAGCTGATGCGCGAACGCCGAACCTAAGTGACAAGGAGAAAGCGGAAGCGATCACTGTCGCCACGATCGCCATCGTCGTCGTTGTGTCGATGTGCATGGCTTACGGCTTTTCGGACGTCGATAATGACACCAAGTATCCGTCCCGCGAATTTTTTACTATCGAGTTCGGGGTCCTTCTGGTCGGAGCTCGGTTGGCCCGACTCGGCGCGACGATCTTTGGGAGACGTCCCTCGACGGCCGGTCAGCGAGGCGGAGTGGTCGCGTTGTGGGCGATCACTCTCGGAAACTATGGAGCCTTGGGGATCCTCGTGCAGCAGACTGGCGGTGCGACGTCGAGCCCGTTCGCAACTCTCCTCGTGGCTGTAATAGCCCTGAGTCCTTACATCATGACGGGTGCATTGACGCCATGGCTCAACCTCATCGGCGGCCTCGGGTTCTTTGGCTGGCTTCTATCGGAGACAGACCAGGCGACCGCTCTCCCGGGTGACGTAGCGCCATGGGTGTACTGGTCGACGACTGCGCTTATCGCGTTCATCAGCGTCTACTTCGTCGCGCGGGCGAGGGAACAGACGCTTGCTGACGCGATTACTCTCTCTGCCCGCCGAGTAGGCTCCCTGACTCACAGGGCGTACTTGACGGTGCGTGGCCACCCGTGGGCGTTCGTGGCGGTAGCCCTCGCTGGCTCGATCGTCGCTGCCCTGCTGTTGGTCCAATGACGGATCGGATGTGTAGTGAACAGGGCGACACGTTGGAAGCAGACCTGAGCCGCGGATGAATCGCCGACGCGCAGATGCCGCCGTCGTTGCTGTGGGATGCGGTGTGCTGCTCCTGCAACTGTCGCTTTATCTTTCTGGCGCCCATGTCGGCTGGCTGGCGCTCATTCTGTTCGCTGGCCGGTGGGCACACCTCGCGGAGCACAACCAGGCTCACAAGTCCGTGTTCGACGGACGGGTATGCAGCAACCTCTTCGAAATGGTCTTGACGCTCTCGACGGCGGTTCCGGTGGATCTGTATAGAGCTCACCACGTTGAGACTCATCACCGCTATGACAACGGTCCGGGCGACTGGACGAGTCCGTTCGCGTATAAGGGCGCTCGTTTCCCTGATCGCCCCGTTCATTTTGTAGTCTACGTCGCCACGTTCCCTGGCAGGGCGTGGCGTCGAGGCGTGCCGATCGTCTGGTCGAAGCGGGAACGCCAGACGATCTTCCTCGGGAGCGTCGCCGTACTTGCCATATTCGCCGTTGCGCTAGCCACTTACCGAACGGCCGAATTCGTGATCTTTTTTCTGGTGCCGTGGGTACTTCTCTGGCTGGGCACGGCTGTCGCTAACTGGCTGCACCATGATGGCCGTTCTTTCGAAGAAGGCGACATCGCTAACGATAACTATGGCTTCCTCAACCGATGGATCGCCTTCAATATTGGCTACCACTCGGCACACCATAGGTATCCGTCTGCACATTGGTCCGCGCTCCCACTTCTGACTTCGCGAGATCGCCAGACCGATCGGTCGGTGCCACAAGTTCAGTAGGTCGCTTGCGCGTCGACACCTGGGCTGACAGTGGACGAACCCTATGGGCCTCGCGCTGCGGTAGAGGTAACAGCGCCCACTGCTTGCATCTGCGGACGAAGGGGCTGTACCACATCCCCGTGCCGGTCAGTCGCAGCCCCGGACCGGTGATGCGCCCCTTGGGCCGCCTACCAACAATCTGGTGGCCGGGGCGCTGCGTCAACAGCCCCCGGCCCGGCCGATTCCTGTATTGGAGGAACCGACATGGCCGAAGCTACGTCATCGTCCGAACTGCCGTCCTCGGCACTGTGCGACCGCGTCGCCGTGCTGACCGAGGAGGGCCTGGAACTCGAGAGCCGGGTGCTCGCCTTCGCCACAGAGGCGTGCGAGCTGGCGCGGGATTTCGACGGCGAGGTGGGGCCGCACCTCGACGGCCCTGCGCTCGACCGTGCCGCGGTCCGGTGCGGCCTGGGGGTACTGCACGCCCTGGTGGAGCGCATGACCGAGGCGCTGGCCGGGGCGCTCGGCGGCACTTGCGACGCCGAGGAAGCCGCATGACGGCCGCGGCTCCGCGACTGTCCCTGGAGCCGCTGGTGGGCCGCTACGGCGGCGTCAGCGGACTCGCCCGGGCGCTCGGCCGTGAGCGCGCCCAGGTGAGCAAGTGGCGCAGCCGGGGACTGCCTGCCACGACGGCCGACGCGGTGGCCGTGGCGCTCGGACTGCACCCGGTCGAGGTCTGGCCGGACTGGTACGACGTCTTCCAGTCCGAGGACGCCGCTGCTTGATGGCGTTCCGGAGAGGGACCGCTTCGGCGGTCCCTCTCCACCCGCGCCAGGCTGAAAGAGGGGGGTGAAATCCGGGGGGATCTCCGGGGGGAAGTCAGGGGGGATCTCCGGGGGGATGCGAGAAGCCCCCCAATGCCACCCGCGACACCGCCAAGACGCTGGTCACGGCCTCGCAGGGTGGGGATGGCGGGAACCCGACTCCATAGGACTCGAACGTCCTATGTCCTCCCCTCCGCACGGACCGATGCGTGAAAAGGACTCCACTCGGGGCCTCACAGAACGACGCGGGCAACCGGGTGGGAGGCCGGGCTGGGAACCGGGCCGGCGACCGGGTTGTGCGCGAGAAGGCCGGCAACGGCGTCGGTGCGGCGACGGCGCTGGTCGCCACACTGCAACCCTGGGAGGCGAGAACCCGGACTCCGTAGGACTGCAGGCGTCCTAGGTCGCCTCGGCCGGGGAGAAATCCGCGAAATCTGGAGGAACCGACCCGCGAATCGAGGTTTTCCGCGTCTTTTCCGGTGGAGGCAACTACTCGACCTGGGAGCGCCGATGCCGAGGACCCGACCCGACGACCAAGCCGCCGCCGACGCCGATCTGCGGCTCGCAGTGGCCCGCTACGTGCCGATGACGCCCGAGCAGCGCGAAGCCGCCGTGGCTGCCATGGCGGCGCTGCTCGCCCACGCACGCCGGCGGCGGGCGGTGCTTGAAGGGGGGCGTGGAGACGACGTGTGCTTGTCGGCGGACCCGACCACCCACGACAGCGAAGGAGCCGCGGCATGACCCGGACCGCACAGCCCAAGCGCAAGAGCGACGCCACCACGCCCGCACGCAGCGTGCGAGTGGCGTTGTACCTGCGCATCTCCACCGACGAGGAGCACCAGCCGTTCTCGCTGGAGGCCCAGCGGCTCAAGCTGGAGGCGTTCGTGCCCACCCAGCCCGGCTGGGTCCACACCGCCACCTACGAGGACCAGGTGAGCGGGGCCAAGGCCAGCCGCCCCGAACTCGACCGCGCCGTGCGCGACGCCAAGCTCGGCCGCTTCGACGTGCTGCTGGTCTACCGGGTGGACCGCTTCGCCCGGTCGCTCAAGGTGCTCGTGCACCTGCTGGAGGAGCTGGAGACCGCCGGCGTCGCCTTCCGCTCGGCCACCGAGCCCATCGACACCTCGACGGCGACGGGCCGGATGCTCGTGCAACTGCTAGGCGTCTTCGCCGAGTTCGAGCGGGCCACGATCATCGACCGCGTCGTCAACGGCATGGAGCGCAAGGCGGCCCGCGGCGGCTGGCCCGGAGGGCGGCTCCCCTACGGCCTCCGCCTCGACGACGACGGGCGGCTCGCAACGGTGCCCGAGGAGTTCACGACGGTCGAGCGGGTCTTCAGTCGCTACGCCGAGGGCGTCGTCGGCTGCACCGCGCTGGCCAGCGAGTTGAACGAGGCGGGGCTGCGCACCCGAACCGGCAAGCTGTGGAGCCGCCAGGTGCTGCTGGAGATGCTCCGCAACCGCGCCTATGTCGGCGAGGTGTTCTTCCGGGGCACCTGGCACCGAAGCGCCGAGCACCCCTTCCTCGACCCGACGGTGTTCGACCGGGTGCAGGCCACGCTCGCAACCCGAGGCGAGAATTACGACCGCCGGTTCCGGGCGCGGGACCGCGAGTACCTGTTGACCGGGCTCGTCCGCTGCGGCCGCTGTGCCCAGCGATACGTCGGCGTGTCGGCCCGCGGCCGCTCCGAGCGCTACCGGTACTACACCTGCTGGAGCCGCAACCGCAGCGGCCGGCAGGCGTGCGAGGCCGAGTCCGTGCGCGCCGACGCCTTGGAGCGTGCCGTTCTCGACGCGCTGGTCGACCTCTACGCCGAGCCGACCGCCCTTCTCGACGCCGCAGCGCGACAGAAGCGTCACACGACCATGACAACGGCGCGACACGAGGCCGATGCGGCCGCCGTCGCGGCCGAGTTGCGCAAGGTCGAGGCCGCCGTCGAGCGCTGGATGGCGGCGTTCGAGGAAGGGTCGCTCACCGCCGACGCCTTCGCCGGCCGCGTGCGCGGGCTGACCGAGCGCGCCGAGGTGCTGCGCGCCCGCCACGTCCAACTGCTGGCCGACGCCGAGGCCGAGCAGCACGCCGGAGCGCTGCCCGACGTCGAGACGATCGCCGCCGTGCACGAAGAGCTCGTCGTCGTGAGCAAGGGCGGGCCGCTGGAACTGCGCAAGGCCGTCGCCCAGGCGTTCGTGCACGAGCTACGCGTCGAGCGGAAAGACCTGATCCTGCCGACGTTCCGCGTGCTGCCGGGGCTGCCTGTCAGCACCGAAGCCGGGGAAAGCCCGGTTCGTACAATGACAGGCTCGGTGGGCGTTGAGGGACTCGAACCCCCGACCCCTTCCTTGTAAGGGAAGTGCTCTAGCCAACTGAGCTAAACGCCCGGAAGCCCGTCATCTTCGCACGGCTCGGGCGGCGTCGCTCCAGTTGAGCGGGCTACCGGTCGGCCCACTCCGCAGGCACTCGGTCGGGCACGGCGGGGTTGCGGAGGCGGCGGCTGCCGACGGCGACCAGGAAGAGCAGCACGGCCACCTCGGGTCGCACCAGTGCGAGCGGCAACGCCACGGCGGCCACGATCGACGAGGCGATGGCGTGCTCTCGCGCCTCGGCATGCACAGCCAAGTGGAGCAGCCCCATGGCGGCCACGCACACGAGAACGGTAAAGCTCATTGCATCTGACACGTGTTGTCCCTCCCCGGACGCCCCTCGTTCATTTTTCGGCCGCTTCGCGCCGAACCTGAGCGTTCCTGGCCTGCCACCCCGCCTTCCACATCCTCGTCGGACCGCACTCGCACCCCGCAGCCCGCAGCGCGGCCACCGCGACAGCCCCAGACGGGCGCCCCTTCCCAACGTGGTTCCTCGGCACCCCGAGCAGGCAGGCGGATACCACGATCGCGGCCGGCCGACCAGTACCCTCGCTCATGCGGCCACGGTAGGGGTCGGGGGCACCCACGTTCCACGAGCACGACACGTTCCATGAGGAGCACGCGCATGGCAGGGCGGAGCGACACCGACACCGCGGACGACTTGGTCCGCCGCTACCTCCGGGAGATCGGCGTCTACCCCCTCCTCACGGGGGCCGACGAGGTCCAGCTGGCCGAAGCCATCCACGTCGGCGCCACTGCTCAGGCCGAACTCGACGCCGGCGCCGACCCGACTCCGGAGCGCACCGCCGCCGTGGCCGCGGGCAAAGCGGCCAAGCAGCGCTTCATCCAGGCCAACCTCCGCCTCGTGGTCTCCATCGCCAAGCGCTACCACTCCGTCGGCCTCCCCCTCCTCGACCTCGTCCAAGAGGGCAACCTCGGCCTCATCCGCGCCGTCGAGAAGTTCGAGCACGAACGAGGCTGCAAGTTCTCCACCTACGCCACGTGGTGGATCCGCCAGGCCATCAGCCGGGCCATCGCCGACAAAGCCCGCACCATCCGCGTGCCGGTACACATGCTCGACACCGCCCGCAAGGTCAACAAGGCCGTCGCTCACCTCACTGACCGGGGCGACGGCGACCCCAGCCACGAAGCAGTGGCCGCCATCACCGGCCTGCCCGCCGAGACCGTCAAGGACGCCCGCGCCCTCATCCCCGACCCCATCTCCCTACACCTGCCCGTGGGCGACGACGACGACGGCGAGCTCGCCGACCTCGTGCCCGCCACCGGCGACGCCGGTGCCGACAGCCCCTTCGAGTCGGCAGTGGCGGCCATGGCCCAGGACTCGGTGCAACACGCGGTCGGCCGCCTCACCGCCCGCGAGCAAGAGGTGCTGCGCCTGCGCTTCGGCCTCGAAGGCAGCGAGCCGTGCACCCTCGAACAAGTCGGCCGTCACTTCCGCGTCACCCGTGAGCGCATCCGCCAGATCGAGGCAAAGGCGCTCACCAAGCTCCGCCACCCCACCAGCCCGCCGGGCCTCCGTGCGCTCGTGGGGAACGACGGGGCCCGGCAGGCACCTCTCCGGGGGGACGTTGATCAGGCGGTCAGCTGGGCCTGACGGTTCTTCGGGGGTCGCCCTCGCGGCCGCTTGAAGGCGAGCACCCGCCCGTTGGCGAACAGCTGGCCACCCCACACACCCCACGGCTCACGACGAGCCACGGCGCCCTCGAAGCAGGCGTCGATCACGGGGCACTTGCCGCAGATGGCCTTGGCCCGCGCGATGTCGTCAAGCTGCTCGGAGAAGAACAGGCTCAACATGGTGGCGGCCCCGTCACGGCAGCGCGCCTGCGCCCAGTCGACCTCTGCGGCCTCTTCGGTTGTTCGGACTGCCTCTGCAACCAACTCGGCGAACATGTCGCCCTTCCCTTCACTCTCGTTCGAAACTCGTGTCGTCCTCCGCCGAACCTGAAAAACAGAAAGGCCGCCGGGATATCCCGACGGCCTCTGGGCCTTGCTCGAAGGTTGGTGCCGGTTACCCGGTCGAACCTCCGAAGCCCAGGGGCCGCAGTGCCGTGGCCTTGGCAGTGAGGACCATGGCGTTGGCGGCGCAGTCGCGAACCACCACATGGTCGGTGCCAAAGGCCGGGACGCCGGACCGACGCGCGGACGCGCTGGTGCCGGCGTAGCCCTGGGGCTCTCCGGTCTGCCAGCGAATGCCTGCCATCTCGATCCGTCCTCGCGTCGCCGCCTGAGGGAACTCCTCCGGCTTGGTTATCCGATCACGACTGCCCGGAGGCGTCAACCGAATTAAACGAGATTTCTGCGGGCGGCCACGATCTCCGCCAGCAGTGGCTCGCTCCCCGCCGCCAAGGGCGTCCGTCGCAGCGCCGGGTCACGCACCACCAGGTCACGGTCGAAGGCCTCCGCCACGAACGCCCCCGCTTCCTGGCACACCAGCAGCCCGCCGAGGTAGTCCCACACGCCGTGGGCGTCGACCGAGCAGTCGACGTAGCCGTCGAGCCACCCGCACGCCACCGCGCACAGGTCGAGGGCCGCGGCGCCCAGTGCGCGGAACTGGCGCCACCCGAGCGGCGCCGACGGGTACCCCGACAACCCGACAACAGCCTCGCCCAACGACGAGCAGCCCGACGGCCGCACGCGCACGCCGTCGCGGAACGCGCCCTCGCCTCGCACCGCCGAGAACCGCGTGCCCGACGCCAGGTTCACCACCAGGGCAGCCGCGGGCCCGTCGGCATCCACGGCGCACAACGACGTGGCGAACCACGGGATCCCCCGCCATGCGTTGGTCGACCCGTCCACCGGGTCGACCACCACAAGCACGTCACGCGCCGGCTCGTGCAACCCCGACTCTTCGCTCAACACCCCGAAGCCCGCGGCGTCCAACACCGCCAGCACCGCCTCGTCGGCCGCCAGGTCGCTGCGGTACTGGCCTTCGCGGGTGCCTGCCAGTCCCCAGTCGTCGAGGCCGCCCAGCATCCGCGCGACAGCGGCGGCGGCTTCGTCGAGGACGTCGAGCACGGGTGCCGACGCTACCGCTGGTCGTAGAGTTGCGGTCGATGGCAGTCATCGACGTCGCCGGCTACGTGGCCGATCTAAAGGTGCATGCGAGCGACCACGGGTTCCACGTGCACGACGAACGGCACTTCGTGGAGACCTACTCGTTGCGCCAAGCCTGGGAGGTCGACCTCCACCCCGAGGAAGGCTGTGGCGGCCCGCTCGACCTCCACCTCGCCCTCGAAGTCGACCCACGCGTGCTGCTGTCGTTCGAGGACGTGGTGATGGCGCTGCCCGAAGACGACGAACCGCCCGACGAGTTCCACTTCCCCCTCACCTTCACGTGGGCGCTGCCGCCGCTGCCGCTCGGCCCCGACCTGCTGCAGGTCCACCTCGACCTGGCAGCCGTGGGCGGCGTCGACCTGCCCCTCGAAGTGTCGGCCATCGACTCGTTCCCCTCGGCCACCGACGCCCCCGAGCGCAGCCTCACCATCATCGCCCGCCAACGGGTGTCGCTGGCCCACGTGCTGGCGGGCGAGGAACTCCTGTGCGACACCCTCGACCGCTGCCTGGCCGTGAGCCAACACCTGCTCGAACGGGCGCCGGGGTGGTTGGGCGACGCCAGCTGACTCAGGTCAATCAGGCTGAGGCCAGCGGCACCTCGGCCCGCAGCAGCAGCTCCAACTCGGCCACAGGCACGGCCGGGGACCACAGGAAACCCTGGGCATAGGTGCATTCGAGGGCGACGAGCTCGTCCCGTTGCGCTTCGGTCTCCACGCCCTCGGCCACCGTGTCGAGCCCCAGCGTCTTGGCCAGGCTGACGATGGCGCGCACGATGGCCGAGTCCTCCGCCTCCCGGCCCAGGCCGTCGACGAACGACTTGTCGATCTTCAAGGCGTCGACGGGGAAGCGCCGCAGGTAGGCGAGCGACGAGTAACCCGTGCCGAAGTCGTCGACGGCGAGGTACACGCCGACGTCCTTCAACGACACGAGCATCCGGCGGGCGGCCTCGGCGTCTTCCATCAACACGCTCTCGGTGATCTCCAACGACAGCGCCCGCGGCGGCAGGTCGTACTCCCGCAGCAACCCCGCCACCCGGTCGACCAAGCCCGGCGCGGCCAACTGGCGGGCGGAGAGGTTGACCGCCACCGTCATCGCCCCGCCGTCGGACGCCGCCCACTGCAGTTGCGCCGCCAGGTCGACGGCCTGGGCCAGCACCCACTCCCCCACGGGCACGATGAGCCCGGTCTCCTCGGCGACGGGGATGAAGTCGGCGGGGCCGACCAGCCCTCGTTGGGGATGCTGCCAGCGCACCAGCGCTTCGACGGCGGCGATGTTGCCGGTCTGCAGGTTGATGCCGGGTTGGAACTCGACCCGCAACTCGCCGCGGGCCACGGCCCGGCCCAAGGCCTGCTCGGTCTCCAACCGCCGCACCGCCTGGCGGCGGATGGCCTCGTTGAAGACCTCGTAACGGCCCTTGCCTCGGTCCTTCGCTCGGTACATGGCGGCATCGGCGTCACGCACCAGGGCCTCGGCGCCGTCGTGGTCGTTGCCGGTTGCGGCGGCAATGCCGACGCTGGCCCCAGACACCACCTCGCGGCCGCTCAGGACGAACGGCCGCCGCAACGCCTGGGCCACCCGTTCGGCCACGTCGACCGCATCGCTCTCGGCGTCGAGGTCGTCGCACAACACCACGAACTCGTCGCCACCGAAGCGGGCCACGGTGTCGCTGGGGCGCACGAGGTCCTGCAGCCGCGACGCCACCTCCTTGAGCAGCATGTCGCCCACCACATGGCCGAGCCCGTCGTTGACGACCTTGAAGCGGTCGATATCGAGGAAGAGCACGGCCACCGTCCGCCCGCTTCGGGCGCTGCGCCGCAGCGCTTGTTGCAGCCGGTCGAGGAACAGCGTGCGGTTGGGCAGCTTCGTCAACGCGTCGTGGACCGACTGGAGGCGTATCTCCTCTTCCGCCTGGTGCCGTTCCGCCGCGGTGGCCAGCACGTTGGCCGCCGCTTCGAGGAAGTGGATGTCGTCGGCGCCGAAGCGGCGACGTTCCTTGGTGTGCACGCCGAGCACACCGAAGGCTCGTTCGGCTCCTTGGATGGGGACCATGACGCCGCTGACCATGCCCAGGCGGCGCAACGTGTTGGAGCCCTCGACGCGTACGTCGCGGCCCAAGTCCTCGACGACGACGGCGGCGCCGGTGGCCAACGCCTGGCCTGCGTGGGTGCCGAGCGTCACCGGTCGGCGGAAGGTGCCGACCATGTCGGGGTCCCACCCCGACCCGGCGCGCAGCACGAGCTTGGCCTGTTCGGCATCGACGGCGAACACGCTGGAGAGGTCGGCGCCGAGCGTGGTGCGCACCATGGCGGCCGCCTCCGAGGCGAGCACGTCGAGGTCGACGCCGCTCAACGCCCGGTGGCCGAGCACTGCGACGATCTCCTGCTGCCGGGCCCGGCGACGCAGTTCGGCTTCGGCCAGGCGGCGCTCGGTCACGTCGCGCATGTTGAGCACGAGCCCTCGCACCCGGCTGTCGTCGGCCAGGTTGGCGACGATCACTTCGACGTGACGCCACGAGCCGTCCGGGCCGGCCAGCCGCAGTTCCGATTCCAGCCGCGGCGCACCGGCGGCCACCAGCTCGGTCAGCTCGGCCCGGAAGCGCGGGCGGTCCTCGGGGTGCACGGTGTCGTCGGGCACGCGGGCCGGTTGGTGCGTCTGCGACCAGCCCACGAGGCGGCGTAGGGCGGGAGAGACGTACTCCAGGCTCCCGGTCCGCCCGAGCACGGCCAGCAACTGGCCCGAGTCGCGCACCAGTGCCCGCCACCGGTCCTCGATGACCTGCACGTCGGTGAGGTCGGTGACCACGACCATGGCGCCGTCGCCCACCGGCTCGCACCACACCTCGTACAGGCGGTCGTCGGCGGAGGCGAAGGTGCGCGTCTGCTCGCCCCCCAGTGCCGCTCGCGCCGCGTCGGCAGCCACGCCGAGGTCGTCGACCGTCCGGGGCAACGGCCCCGCGTTGTGGGCCCGGGCCGTGGTCACCGTGCCGCCGGCGTCGAGCATGCATGCGAGGCGGGGTGCCTCGGCCATCACCCGCGTGAGCAGCGTGTCGGGCATCGTGCTCCGGTCGCCTACGACAGCCCGGGGCCAGGCGACGACGTGAGCATGGCGATGGTGTCGTCGGCCGCCTTGGGGCGACCGAAGTAGTAGCCCTGCACCGAGTTGCAGCCGAGCCGGCGCAGGTGGGCGAGCTGCACGGCGGTCTCCACGCCCTCGGCCACCACGCCGAGCTCCAGCGCTTGGGCCAGTCGCACCACGGCGGTGACGATGGCTTCGTCCTCGGCGTCGTCGCCCAGGCCGTCGACGAACGATCGATCGATCTTCAGCACGTCGACGGGAAAGCGCTTGAGGTAGCTGAGCGAGGAGTAGCCGGTGCCGAAGTCGTCGATCGACAGGTGGACGCCGAGGCTGCGCAAGGCCATCAACGTCTCGATGGTCGCCTCGGCCTCCTCCATGAGGACGCTCTCGGTGATTTCCAGCCACAGGGCGGACGGGGGCAGGCCCGAGTCGCGCAAGGCGGCGGCCACGACGGGGACCAAGTCGGCATCGCCGAACTGGCGAGCCGAGAGGTTGACGCCCACATGCAGGTCGGCGCACTCCTCGTGGTCCCGTCGCCACTCGGCCAGTTGGCGGCACGCTTCGCGCAGCGCCCATTGCCCCAGCGGGACGATCAGGCCGTTCTCTTCGGCCACCGGGATGAACTCGTCGGGCAGCACCAGGCCACGGTTGGGGTCGGGCCAGCGCAACAGCGCTTCGAGCGACTCGATGCGGCCCGTCTTCAACGAGACGGTCGGCTGGTAGTAGAGGACGAACTCCTCGTGGTGCAGCGCCCGCCGCAAAGCGTGTTCCATCTCCAGGCGCTCGAGCATGCGCGTGCGCATGGCGGCGTCGAACAACTCCAGGCGGGCGCGACCTCGTTCCTTGGCCCGGTACATGGCGACGTCGGCGTCGCGCAGCAGGTCCTCGGCGCGGGCGTCGGGGGCGGCCACGGCAATGCCGATGCTGGCGGTGATGATGGCGTCGCGGCCGTAGAGCGGGATGGGCACGGCCACGGCATCGGCGATGCGTTCGGCCAATGTCATCACTTCGCAGTCGGACTCCACGTCCTCGCACACCACGACGAACTCGTCGCCCGCCAGCCGGGCCACGGTGTCGCCCGGCCGCACTGCGTCCTGCAACCGCTGCGCCACCTGGATCAACACCTCGTCGCCCACAGAGTGGCCCAGCGAGTCGTTCACCACCTTGAAGCGGTCGAGGTCGACGAACAACACGGCGGGCCCGTGCGGGCGGCGCTTGGCCCGGGCCAAGGCGTGGGTCAGGCGGTCGACGACAAGGGTCCGGTTGGGCAGGCCGGTGAGGGCGTCGTGGGTGGCTTGGTGGACCGCTTCGCCGAAGGCGCGGCGCATGGCCTCGACGGCGCTGGCGTCGTTGAGGGCGAGGCTGGCGTGCTCGGCGAAGGCGAGCAACAGTTCCTGCTCGGCCGAGCTGTAGGACCGACTGGCATCGCGCCCGCCGACCACCAGGCTCCCGACGACGGTGCCGTTGCGGTGCACGGGGGCGGCCATGACCGACTGGAGGCCCACCTCGATGAGGGGCGTCAGCGCACCTGGTTCGTTGGCGTAGTCCTCGGCGATGACCATGCGCTCTTCGCGGATGGAACGGGCGGCCACGCCGTCCGACAGCGGCGCCCGGCGCAGGCGGGTGAGCGTCTCGTCGTCGAGGCCCACGGAAGAGACGAGCAGGGTCGTGTTGGGATCGTCCTCGTCGAGGAGGCGGAGGGCGACGACCTCGTCGCCCAGCAGTTCGGCGGCGCCTTCGGTGATGGCGTCGAGCACGCTCTGGATAGGGGCGCGGTGCGAGATCGAACGCTGGATCTTGAACAGCCGCTCCAACAGGCTCTGGCGTTCCTGCAACCCCGCCAACAGCCGGGCGTTCTCGTCGGCTTGCGTCTCGCTCTCCTGGCGCAGCTCGCGCTCGCGCTCGACCACCCGGAGCATCTCCACGGTGAGGCCGAGCACCCGGGCCATGCCCCGCAGCAGGCTGGCCTCTTCGTGGGCGAAGGGGCCGCCGGAGCGGGCCAGCACGAGTGTGCCGACCATGGCCCCGTCGAGCGGGATGGCCAAGGTCGCGCACGGCCCCACCCCGGGCACGTCGAGCTCGCGACATCGGCCGGTGGCGACGTGCAGGATCGCCTCAAGGGGAACCCGGCCGCGGGGGAAGCCGATGGCGGCGACGTCCTTGCCATCGCGGACCATGACGGCGACCTCGGCCTCCACCGACTCCGCCGCGCGTTCGACGGCGCTGACGACAGCAGCATGTTCGTCCGGCAGCGACGACACGGCGGCCAGGAACTCCGCCAGTTGCTGTGCCGACCAGTTGGCGGATGCAACCACGGCTAGCCCAGGGCCAGCACGACCAGCGTCTGGTTGTGGAAACCGCTCATCCCGTGCGTGCGGGCGATCTCGCCGTACGTGTAGAAGCCGGCCACGGGGGCGCCTCTCGCATGCTCGGCGATGCGGTCCACTTCCTGCTGGATGCCGTGCTCTCCAAGGACCCCCCGTCGGGCAATGCAATCGAAGGCGACCACCCCGAGCGGCTCGGTGGAACCGAGGGCCGCCAGTGCGTCGGTGCACGCCGCATCGGTCGCTTCCAGCACCGATTCGTCGTCGCCTTCCATGAACCAGGCCAAGCCACTTTGTGGCACTTGGGCGATGCAGACGATCGACCGTTGCTCGAAATCGGCCTCGGCCACGAACCGCACCTCTTCCCCACTGCGGCGGCTGAGGCCGAGGGGGTGGGTGAGGGCGAAACGGGTGAAGGCGGCCGCGTCGGTGTGCGCCTCCGCGGGCGCATCGAGGCGGCGAAGGTAGACGTCGAGGGCAGGCTCGTCGTCGAGGGTGAAGACCCGGTTGCTGTCGCTGCTCGTCACCAGCATCGGCTCGCCCACGCGGCGCCAACCGTGGCGCACGCCGATGCCCATGGGGGCGTCCGACGCGATGGCGGCTGCCACCACGGCGTTGCCGAGCACCTTGCCGTCGTGGAGCTGATAGGTGCGCTTCATCTTGAGGTCGTCGCCAGCGCACCCGCCGACAAGCGGGACCTCGGCGCCGACGACGCTGTAGGCGCCCCGCACGATCTCCTGCTGGTCGCCGGCCAGGCCGTCGGTGAGCAGGAGCAGGACGCGATAGGGGCGGTCCTCGACGTGGTCGATGCAGAAGGCGGCGCGGGCGCTGGCCTCACGCAGGTGGGCGGAGGCGTCCTCGGCCGAGCCGGTAGCCACCGAGAAACCGTCGCCGCCGATAGCAGTGACCACCACGCCCGCGTCGCCCGGGCCGGTGCTGGAGATCTCGCCCGCAGTGGAGCAGCCCACGAGGGGCACCCCGCCGGAGGTCTCGTTCACGCCGCGCAGGAGGGCGGGCAGGTCGTAGGCGTCGGAGCAGAAGACGATCAGCAGCTTGGCGTCGTCGCCCGCCAAGGCCTGTCGGGCGGCGGCGGCGCCCGCGGTGTAGGCGTCGGCGTCGTCGGACCGACCGACGCCCAGCCAACGGCTGGACGCATGCGCGTTCGCAGTCGGGGTCGCAGTGGTTGACACGCTCATCACTTGTGTTATCGGCACGCACCGCGGTGATCAGAGACTTTCCACGCGCAAATAACCA
The DNA here is from genome assembly GCA_035536915.1 of Acidimicrobiales bacterium. NCBI lineage: Bacteria > Bacillati > Actinomycetota > Acidimicrobiia > Acidimicrobiales > Acidimicrobiales bacterium. Next base: position 81,605 of record DATLNE010000010.1, on the reverse strand, counting down.
CGCAAAGCGCGTGAATTGTGCCTTCCTGTCCGGCATGTGACGCCGTCCCCGCTTCTGGTCCGGGAATCCCGCGCCACGGCGCGGGATACCCGGACCAGAACGGCGCAATCTGTCGGCGAGCGGGAGCGCGGTGTACCCTGTTGCGACCTGCGGCAGGGCCAACGTCGTCCCGGGCTACGCAGAACCATCGGCACCACCAGCCCGACGAAGGATGACGAGCATGCGCCAGGACCTCCCCGAGGCCCAGGGTCTCTACGATCCCGCCTACGAACACGACGCCTGTGGCGTGTCGTTCGTGGTCGACATGAAGGGTCGTCGCAGCCACGACATCGTGCAGATGGGCATCAACGCCCTCTGCAACCTCCAGCACCGCGGCGCCTCCGGCAGCGAGGCCAACACCGGCGACGGGGCGGGCATCCTGCTCCAGGTCCCCGACGCCTTCCTCCGCGCCGTGGCCGGGTTCGACCTGCCCGAGGCAGGCAGCTACGCCGTCGGCTGCGCCTTCCTGCCCACGGACGCCGCCGCGGCCGACGCCGCCGCGGCGGCCGTCGACAAGATCGTCGACTCCGAGGGGCTGCAACTGCTCGGCTGGCGCGACGTGCCCGTCGACGACTCGATGATCGGCGACACGGCCAAGGCGGTGGAGCCGACGTTCCGCCAACTGTTCGTCGGCGGCGCCTCGGGCATGGACCTGGAGCGCCGGGCCTTCGTGCTGCGCAAGCGCATCGAGCACGAGGTCGAAGGCGTCTACTTCCCGAGCCTGTCGGCCCGCACGCTCGTCTACAAGGGGATGCTCACCACCCCGCAGCTGCCCGAGTTCTTCCTCGACCTCAACGACGAGCGCATGGACAGCGCCATGGCGTTGGTGCACAGCCGCTTCTCCACCAACACCTTCCCGTCGTGGCCGCTGGCGCATCCGTACCGCTACATCGCCCACAACGGCGAGATCAACACGGTGCAGGGCAACCGCAACTGGATGCGGGCGCGCGAGGCCCTGCTGGAGAGCGACCTGCTTCCCGGCGACCTCGAGCGCATGTACCCCATCTGCGCGCCCGGCGCGTCCGACAGCGCCAGCTTCGACGAGGTGCTCGAACTGCTCCACCTCGGCGGGCGGCCGCTCCCCCACGCCGTGCTCATGATGATCCCCGAGGCGTGGGAGAACCACGAGTCGATGTCGCCCGCCAAGCGGGCCTTCTACCAGTACCACGCTTCCCTGATGGAGCCGTGGGACGGCCCCGCGTCGGTGGCCTTCACCGACGGCACCGTCATCGGTGCCGTGCTCGACCGCAACGGCCTGCGCCCCAGCCGCTACTGGGTCACCAGCGACGACCTGGTGATCATGGCGTCGGAGGTCGGCGTGCTCGACGTGCCGCCCGCCAAGGTCGTGCGCAAGGGCCGCCTCCAGCCCGGCCGCATGTTCCTGGTCGACACCTCGCAGGGCCGCATCATCGAAGACGACGAGATCAAGGAGCAGTTGGCCTCCGAGCAGCCGTACCAGGAGTGGCTGCACGCGGGCCTCGTCCACCTGGAGGACCTGCCGCCGCGCACCATGCTGATCCCCCAGCACGCCTCGGTGGTCAAGCACCAGCGCACGTTCGGCTACACCCACGAAGAGCTCAAGATCCTCCTCGCCCCCATGGCCAAGAACGGCATGGAACCGATCGGGTCGATGGGCACCGACACGCCCATCGCCGTGCTGAGCGACCGCTCGCGCCTGCTCTTCGACTACTTCACCCAGCTCTTCGCCCAGGTCACCAACCCGCCCCTCGACGCCATCCGCGAGGAACTGGTGACGTCGTTGCATCAGCGCATCGGCCCTGAGGCCAACCTGCTGGAACCTACGGCGGCGTCGTGCCGGCAGATCGTGCTGCCGTTCCCGATCATCTCCAACGAGGACCTGGCCAAGCTCCTCTACATCAACGAGAACGGCGACATGCCGGGCTTCCAGGCCTTCGCCATCGACGGCCTCTACCCCGTGGCCGAAGGCGGCGAGGGCATGCGCCGGGCGCTGGAGGACATCCGGGCCAAGGTGACCTCGGCCATCGCCGAGGGCGCCAAGGTCATCGTGCTGTCCGACCGCCACTCCAACGAAGAGCTGGCGCCCATCCCGTCGCTGCTCCTCACCGCGGCGGTGCACCACCACCTCATCCGCGAGAAGACCCGCACCAAGGTGGGCCTGGTGGTGGAGGCGGGCGACGCCCGCGAAGTGCATCACATGGCGTTGCTCATCGGTTACGGCGCGGCCGCCGTCAACCCGTACCTGGCCTTCGAGACCATCGAGGACATGATCCGCAGCCACGCCCTGCCCGGCCTCACGCCGCGCAAGGCCGTGCGCAACTACATCAAGGCGTGCGGCAAGGGCGTCTTGAAGGTCATGTCGAAGATGGGCATCTCCACGGTGGCGTCGTACTGCGGCGCCCAGGTCTTCGAGGCCATCGGCCTGTCGCAGGAGCTCGTCGACGAGTACTTCACCGGCACCGTCAGCCGCCTCGGCGGCATCGGCCTCGACGTGCTGGCCCAAGAGGTCGCCACCCGCCATGCGCTCGCCTACCCGTCCCGGCCCACCGAATTGGCGCACCGCGACCTCGAGGTGGGCGGCGAGTACCAGTGGCGGCGGGAGGGCGAGTACCACCTGTTCAACCCCGAGACCGTCTTCCGCCTCCAGCACGCCACCCGCACCAAGCGCTACGACATCTACAAGCAGTACACCGAGATGGTCGACGAGCAGTCGGCCAAGCTCGCCACCCTGCGCGGCCTGTTCAAGCTGAAGACGGACGAGCGCCCGCCGGTGCCCATCGAGGAAGTCGAGCCGATCTCCGAGATCGTCAAACGCTTCGCCACCGGGGCCATGTCGTACGGCTCCATCTCGGCCGAGGCCCACGAGACGCTGGCAATCGCCATGAACCGCCTGGGCGGCAAGTCGAACACCGGCGAGGGCGGCGAAGACGCCGACCGCTTCACGCCCGAGGCCAACGGCGACCTGCGGCGCAGCGCCATCAAGCAGGTGGCGTCGGGCCGCTTCGGCGTCACCAGCGAGTACCTGGTCAACGCCGACGACCTGCAGATCAAGATGGCCCAGGGCGCCAAGCCCGGCGAGGGCGGCCAGCTGCCCGGCCACAAGGTCTACCCGTGGATCGCCCGCACCCGGCACTCCACCCCCGGCGTGGGCCTCATCTCGCCCCCGCCCCACCACGACATCTACTCCATCGAGGACCTGGCGCAGCTCATCCACGACCTCAAGAACTCCAACCCCGAGGCCCGGGTGCACGTGAAGCTGGTGGCCGAGGTCGGCGTGGGGACGGTGGCCGCGGGCGTGTCGAAAGCGCACGCCGACGTGGTGCTCATCTCCGGCCACGACGGCGGCACCGGCGCCTCGCCGCTCACGTCGCTCAAGCACGCAGGCGGGCCGTGGGAACTGGGCCTGGCCGAGACCCAGCAGACGCTCTTGCTCAACGGGCTGCGCGACCGCATCGTCGTGCAGGTCGACGGCCAGTTGAAGACCGGCCGCGACGTGGTCATCGCCGCTTTGCTCGGTGCCGAGGAGTTCGGCTTCGCCACCGCCCCGCTGGTGGTGAGCGGCTGCATCATGATGCGCGTCTGCCACCTCGACACCTGCCCCGTCGGCGTGGCCACCCAGAACCCCGAACTGCGCAAGCGCTTCACCGGCAAGCCCGAGTTCGTCGTCACCTTCTTCGAGTACATCGCCGAGGAGGTGCGCGAGCTGCTGGCCGAGTTGGGCTTCCGGTCCCTGGAGGAAGCCATCGGCCACGCCGAGCTGCTCGACACCCGCGAGGCGGTCGACCACTGGAAGGCATCGGGGCTCGACCTCACGCCGATCCTGCACGTGCCCGAGGTCGAGGGGCCGCGGCACCAGGTGACCACGCAGGACCACGGGCTCGACCGGGCGCTCGACGTCACGCTCATCGAGTTGGCGCAGCCCGCCTTGCTCGACGCCCGGTCGGTCTCGCACGAACTGGCCATCCGCAACGTCAACCGCACCGTCGGCACCATGCTCGGCTACGAGCTGACCAAGCGCTACGGCGGCGAGGGCCTGCCCGACGACACCGTGTCGTTCCACTTCCGCGGATCGGCCGGACAGAGCTTCGGCGCCTTCGTGCCTCGGGGGATCACCCTGCGGCTGGAGGGCGACACCAACGACTACCTCGGCAAGGGGCTGTCGGGCGGACGGCTCATCGTGCACCCGCCCGCCGAGTCGCCGTTCGTGGCCGAAGAGAACGTCATCGCCGGCAACGTCATCCTCTACGGGGCGACGCAAGGCGAGGTGTTCATCCGGGGCCTGGTCGGCGAACGGTTCTGCGTGCGCAACTCCGGTGCCACCGCCGTCGTCGAGGGCATCGGCGACCACGGGTGCGAGTACATGACCGGTGGCCGGGTGGTCGTGCTCGGCCCCACCGGGCGCAACTTCGGCGCCGGCATGTCGGGCGGCGTGGCCTACGTCTACGACGCCGACGCCACCTTCGCCAACCGGCTCAACAAGGAGATGGTCGACCTCGACCCCATGGAGGCCGAGGACGTCGAGTGGCTGCGCGACACGGTGCGCAAGCACCAGGCCGAGACCGGCTCGGCGGTGGCGCAACGCTTGCTCGCTCGTTGGCACGACGAGGTGCGGCGGTTCGTGAAGGTCATGCCCAAGGACTACAAGCGGGTGCTGGAAGCGGCCCGCATCGCAGAGGAACGAGGGGAATCAGTGGACGAGGCGATCATGGCGGCAGCGCATGGCTAAGGCCCTTCGCCGCCGAACCGGAGGTTCGGCGGCGAGCTCGACGGCGCTCCGGCCGACCGGCAAAGCCGGCTCGGCTTCCGCACTGAAAGGCACTTTCTAATGGGAGATGTCACCGGCTTCATGAAGCACGGGCGGGACATGCCGACGAGGCGTCCCGTGCCCGTCCGCCTGCGCGACTGGAAAGAGGTCTACGAGCCGTATCCGGCCGAGCGCCTGCAGACCCAGGCGTCGCGCTGCATGGACTGCGGCATCCCCTTCTGCAACAACGGCTGCCCGCTGGGCAATCTCATCCCCGACTGGAACGACCTCGTCTACAAGGACCACTGGCACGAGGCCATCGAGCGGCTGCACGCCACCAACAACTTCCCCGAGTTCACCGGCCGCCTGTGCCCGGCGCCGTGCGAAGCGGCGTGCGTGCTCGGCATCAACCAGGACCCGGTGACCATCAAGCAGGTCGAGGTCTCGATCATCGAGCGGGCCTTCAACGAGGGATGGGTCACGCCGCTGCCGCCCGACGTGAAGACGGGCAAGAAGGTCGCCGTCGTCGGGTCAGGCCCGGCGGGCATGGCCGCCGCCCAGCAGTTGACGCGCGCCGGCCACGACGTCGTGGTGTTCGAACGGGCCGACCGCATCGGCGGGCTCATGCGCTACGGCATCCCCGAGTTCAAGATGGAGAAGTGGGTGCTCGACCGCCGCGTCGAGCAGATGGAGGCCGAGGGCACCGAGTTCCGGGTCAACGCCAATGTCGGCGTCGACATCCCGGTGTCGGACCTGCAGGCCGAGTTCGACGCCATCGTGCTGGCGGGCGGCGCCACCCAGTGGCGCGACCTGCCCATCCCGGGGCGTGAGCTCACCGGCATCTACCAGGCCATGGAGTACCTGCCGCCCGCCAACCGGGTGCAGCAGGGCGACATCGCCGAGTCGCCGATCACAGCCACAGGCAAGCACGTGGTCATCATCGGCGGCGGCGACACCGGCGCCGACTGCCTGGGCACCGCCCACCGGCAAGGCGCGGCCTCGGTGCACCAGTTCGAGATCATGCCCCGGCCGCCCGACGCCCGGCCCGATTCCACCCCGTGGCCCACGTGGCCGCTCATGTTCCGCACGTCGTCGGCCCACGAGGAGGGCGGCGAGCGGGTGTTCTCGGTCAACACCGAGTGCTTCCTGGGCGACGACGACGGCAACGTGCGGGCGCTGCGGGCGCACGAGGTCGAGATGGTCGACGGGCGGTTCCAGAAGATCGAAGGCAGCGACTTCGAACTGCCGTGCGAACTGGTGACGCTGGCCATGGGCTTCGTGGGCCCTGAGCGCGGCGGGCTGCTCGAACAGCTCGGCGTCGACCTCACGCCGAGGGGCAACGTGGCTCGCGACGAGTGGGCCACCTCGGTCGACAACGTGTTCGTGTGCGGCGACATGGGCCGGGGCCAGAGCCTGATCGTGTGGGCCATCTCCGAAGGACGGGCCTGCGCGGCGGCCGTCGACCGTCACCTCATGGGCGAGACGGTGCTGCCCGCCGTCATTCCCAGCACCAGCGCCTGACGTCGATGCGCGGTCGCGGGCCCAGGCCTGCGACCGCGCCGACGTAGCCGTCGGGCACGTCGAGGTCCTCCACCCACCACGGCCCGGCGGGCGGGTACACCTGCACCTCGGTGAGGCTGCGGCGGATGCCCTCCCCGGTCGCCTTCACCACCGCCTCCTTGCGCGTCCACGCGCCCAGGATGTCGGAGCCGGCTTCGGCCGGGGACAGGATGCGGCGGGCCAGCGCCTCGGCGTCGTAGAGGGCACGCACCTCCTGCACGTCGACGCCTATCTCTTGGCCGGCCACCGCCACGGCGGCGAGCTCGCCTGAATGCGAGAGGTTGAAACAGATCTCGCGGCCGGCGAGATGGGGCTTGCCGTTGACATCCGACTGCAGGTCGATCCGCTCGACGTACTGCGAGAGCACCGCCCGCAACGCCATGTGCGACGCCAGGAACCGGCGCCGCGGTTCGTCGAGGCGCATGCGGCTCGCTCGTTCCCGCTCCTCGTCGGACAGCGCGTCGGTCGATGCTTCCACCCCCCTGAGATCGACCAGCCACACGTCCACGGACTCCACCCGCGGGACCCTACCGGCCCGAAGTTGCGTAGAAAACGTTGCGGAAAACGGCGCGATTCCTACGCAACTTCGGGGGTGGGGAGGGGGACGGTCGGGGTGGCGGTGACGCCGAGGCGGTCGAAGGCGGCCGCCGCTTCCTTGGCCCAACGATCTACCCGTTCGTCGTCGGCCAACCGGCCCACCCGGGCAAGGCCCTCGTAGGCCAACGCCGCTTCGTAGTCGGCCCCCGCGGCCTCGGCACGGGCCAGCGAGGCTTCCAACCGGTCAATCGCCTCCAGCACTCGCCCGGCCTGGGCGAGCGCCCAGCCGTCGAGCCGGTCGAGCATGGCCAGCAGCACCGGCATACCCCCGGCCCGCACGGCGGCGCGGCGCACGTCGTCGACGCAGCCCGGCGCAGCCACGCCTGCGAGCACGGCGCGTTCGGCCAGCCGGGCCTCGGCCTCCAACAAGAAGGCGTCGGCCCGCAAACGCCGGAACTCTTCACGCGCCTCGACCAACAACGCCTCGCCCTCGGCGAAACGGCCGGCCCGCACGGCCAACCGCCCGAGGTTGGCCGTCACCACCGCCACCCAGTCGGGCGACCGGGTGGCGCGGAACACGGCCAGCGCCTCGGCGAACAGCGGCTCGGCTTCGACCAGCCGTCCTTGGTCGGACAGCACCTCGCCGATGTTGTTGTCGGCCGAGCCCACCTGCACGGTGTCGCCGGAGCGGGCGAACAGGTCGCGGCAGCGGCGGTAGTGGGCCAGCGCGTCGTCCCACCGGCCTTCGTAGTAGGCGTCAACGCCGAGGTTGTTGAAGACGTTGGCCTGGCGCCACACGTCGCCCAGTTCCTCGAAGATCTCCAACGCCCGCTCGCGGAACCGAGCCCCCTCGCCGGTGCCAAGGTCGGTGTGCACGTTGTCGAGCATGTAATAGGCGTTGCCGAGCGTGCGCAGGTCGTCGACGGCCGACGCCGCAGCCACCGCCGCTTCCAACGGAGCCAGGCAGTCGCGGTAGCGGCCTTGTCGGTAGCGGCAAGCGGCCCGGCCCAGCGCCATGCGCCCCGCCGCCCGGGTGGCATCGGCGCCCGCAGGCAGCGACGCCAGCAACTGCTCGCCTCGGGTGTACCAGCGCAGCCCGTCGGCGTAGCGGCCCCACCGCTCGCGCAGCCGGCCTTCCTTGCGATAGAGGCGTACCAGCCCGGCGGCGTCGGCGGCACGCAGGCGGCGGCTCTGCCGGTACGCCTCCTGGGCGACGGCGAAGCGACCGCCCAACTCGGCCACGTCGCCCAGCGCCTCCCACACGGCGGCCACCTCGTCGCGTGCCACGCCGTCGAGCCCGGCGGCGGCGTCGACGGCGCGGCGGTAGAACGTCTCGGCCTCCACCAACGCGCTCGTACGCCGCGCCCGTTCGCCCGCGAGACGCGAGTACCGCCACGCCTCGGCGTCACGGCCCGCGGCGCTGAAGTGCAGCGACAACAGGTCGGACCACTCCTCCACCGCCTCGCCCGCCGAGGCCTCGACCAACTCGCCCGCCCGGCCGTGCAACTCCCGGCGTCGGCGGAACGGCAGCCCCCCGTAGGCCACCTCGCGCAGCAGGGCATGGCGGAAGCGGTACCGGCCCGACTCGTCCTGCACCAGGAACCCGCCGATGGCGCCGAGGGCGCCCGCCACGTCGCGCCCCAACAACGACGCCAGCATCCCGGCGTCGAACCGGCCACCCAGCACGGCCGCCCCCCGCAACACGGCGCGCCCGTCGCGCGGCAGGGTGTCGATGCGGGCCGCCACCACCGCCTCCACGCTGTCGGGAACCTCGGCGATGTCATCGCCCATGGCCAGCAACTCCTGCAGGAACAACGGGTTGCCGCCGCTGCGCTCCACCAACGAGCCCGCCACCAAGCCGCCCGGCCCGCCCAGTGAGCGCACGAGCGACTTGGCCGCCTCCGGCCCCAGCGGTTCCACCGCCACCGACGTCACGTGCTCGCCCGCGGGCCGCAAGCCGCCCTCGACGTCTCGCCGCGTCACGCACGCCACCCACGGCCGCTCGGGGACGAGGTCGAGGAGGTGGCCGAGCAGTCCGCTCGATGCCGCATCGAGCCAGTGGGCATCCTCCACCGCCAACGCGGTTCGCTCGGGCAGCACCCGCTCCACCACGTCGACCACCAGCGAATGGATGCGGGCGGCGCGAAAGGCGGGGTCGACGGCGGCGGTCGTCGCCGTGTCGGCCAACTCGACGCCGAAGGGCACCGCCAGCAACGGCAGCTCGTCCTCCAAGTCGGGCGCCTGTGCGACGAGGGCGCGCACCACGGCCTCGTCGGGCGAGTCGGGGGCCACGCCGAGCAGTCGCCGCAAGGGCGCCCGCAATGCAAGGTACGGGCTGCTGGTGGCATAGGGCATGCCCTCGACCTGCAGCATCGCCGCGCCGCCGACCAAGCCGCAGAACGCTGTCAGCAATCGCGACTTGCCGATGCCCGGCTCGCCCACCAGCTCGACCACCCGCCCGCCCGAGGCCACGGCCTCGCGCAGCAGGGCCACCTCCCCCTCGCGGCCGACCAACGGCGCGTCGGCGGCGGGCGCGGCCGCAGCGGCCACCGCTCGACCCACCACGGCGGCGTCGACCAGTTGCGACTTGCCCTTCACCGGGAAGGGCGCCAACCACTCCGTCTCGTAGGCGCCTCGCACCCGGTCGAGCACGCTGCGGGTGGCCAGCACTGTGCCGGGGGCGGACTTGCCCATCACCCGAGCCGCCAGGTTGGTGGCGTCGCCCATCACCGCGTAGGTGCGGCGAGTGCGCGACCCGACGTCGACGGCGAAGGCCCGCCCTCGGTTCACGCCCGCCCGCACGACCAACGGCCCGTCGGCCACCTCGTCGAGCACGTCGAGCAACGTGTGCAGCATGCGGTCTTCGTCTTCGGTGGAAGCCACGGGCGCCCCCGCCGAGAGCAGCACCTTGGTGCCGTTCGACGACAGGTCGGTGGCGAGGAACGTGACCCCGTGCTTCTCCGACGCCGCCTGGGCCGCGCACACCACGTCGTGCAGCGCGGCGGCCACCGCAGCCGGACCCGACGTGGCCAAGAGGTCGGAGGTTCCCCGTGCCTCGACAAACGTGAGCACAGCCACGCGGTGCTCGCCGTCACCCGCTTCGCCGGCCAGGCACTCGCGCAGCGACGCCGGCACGCCCGCCTCGAACGCCGACCCCGCGCCGGGTGCCACCGCAACGGGAGCAACGTCGCCCGCAGCCACCGAAGCCACCAACACCTGGTCGGCCTCGGCGGCGGACTCCTGGGCCACCACCTCGTCGACAGTCGGCCCGCCCACCACCAGCTCGCGATGGCGGTCGCCCACCAGGAACAGGTGCACCGGCCCCGATGCGACGCCGACCGACATGCGCAACGACACGGGCCCGGCCTCGGTGCGCAGCCGGCGGTAGGGCCGCAGTGCCTTCTGCATGGCATGGGCGGCCTCGACGGCCCGCTCCGCATGGCCCTCGCCCGAGAACAGCAGCAGCAACGCGTCGCCGCCGTACTTCAACAGGTCGCCGCCGCGCTCGACGGCCACGTCGAGCAAGCCCGCCATGACCTCGTTGAGGATGTCGGTCAAACGCTCGGCTCCCACCCGTCCGAGGCGGGCCAGCCGCTCGGTCAACGGGGTGAAGCCGGAGACGTCGGCGAAGACCAAGGTGGCGTCGAGCGAGCGGCAGGCGGGGCCGCCGACGTCGACCTCCAACCACTCCGCGTGGCAGCGGGCCAGATAGGCCCCGAACGGACGTTCTGCCATAAGCAGGTTGTAACCCTCGCTTTTTCCCCTGTCGAGCCGGCACCATGGTGGGAGCAGTCAGCAGCACTGCGCACCTGGGGCGTCGACCTGCCAACCACGGTAGGCGGCGAAGAGCGGAGGCACTTTCATGGCACGAAGCTGGGCGGCGGCGCGACGGCGCGTCGCGATCTCACTCGCAGTACTGGTGGCGGCAGTAGCGAGCGGTGTCCCATCGCCTGCCTCTGCCCTCGTGGTCGACGACGGCTCGATCGAGAGCATGTCGTTCACAGCCGCAACAGCGGCGGGGCCTGCGGGCCTGTCGAAGCTCGACAAGTCGACGCTCGACATCAGCACCATCCCGCTGTTCACCAGCGGGCCCGAGGCGGCGCCGATCCGTTCGACGCCCATCCGCTCGACGCCGATCCGGTCGACCCCCATCCGGTCGACGCCCATCCGTTCGACGCCCATCCGCTCCACGCCGCTGGCGACCATGCCCATCCGGTCAACGCCGTTGGCGGCCGCGGCCCTGCCGCCCATGCCGCTGTCGACCGTGCCCGTCTTCGTTGAAGGCGGCTGGGCGACACTGCTGGAAGGCACGATCTACGACGGTGCCGCCCTCAACGCCGTCACCCTGCAGCAGGCCCTGGCCCTCGACGCGCCCCAGATCACAGCGCTCACACTGAACGACATCGACATCGCGTCGACCCCCATCCGCAGCACGACGCTCCAGGGCTTCCTCTTCGCAGGCCCCACCCTCGACCAGCTCTCGTCCACCTACGACTGGTGCGCCAACCTGCCGGGCTTCGACTGCGCGGCCAACGGCATCAACGAGGCCACCTCCACCCTGCTCGACCTCGACCTCAAGGGTGCCCCCATCCACCAACTGTGGTTCCTCCCCACACTGCTGGTGAACCAGGCCGACCTCACAGCCAGCCCGCTGGGCTTCTTCGACGTCGGGGCCATGGACGTGACAGGCACCGACCTGGCCAACATCCCTGCGCTGGAGCTTCCCGACGTCGTCGACTGCACAGTGCTGACATGCGGTGAAGGCACGACCTTGGCCGATGCCATCGCCGCGCTCACGCCGACCCGCCGCACCATCGTCGACCCCGCGCCGCTCAGCCGCGTGCTGGCGCGCGACGACGGCGGGTCGCTGCTGCCGTACCTGACCTTCGGCGACCTCGCCACAGCGGTCATCGACCCCACAAAGCTGGCGTACGAGAACCTCACACTTCGGAACGTCACCGGCGCTGCTCCCCTGCCCACACTGAACGACCCCGGCCTCGTCCGCTACACCGCCGAGGCCAACTTCAACTGCTGGGCCAGCGCGGGCATGGTCTTTTCCGTCCGCCTGGCCAACGGCTTCACCTACGTGCCCGATTCGGCCACCAAGCAGATCGACAACGGCGACGAGGTCTCGGCAGGCGAGCCCTTCGGTAGCTCTATCGAGTCGTCGAACACCGACACCGTGATGGTGACCCAGGCGGCCATGATCGACACCAGCATCCTTCGTTGGTACATGGGCGAGGAGGCCGACTGCAGCTCCGAGGAGATGCCGCGCACAGAGAGCGTCAAGCTCTCGTTCCTGGCCCGTCCCGGCGTGGAGCTGGGCATCAAGACGGCGTCGTTCCACGCCCGGTCCAACTCGACGTCGGGCGCCACCGCACTGAGCAACGCGCCGTTCACCGTCGCCGATGCCCTCGAGCCCAACGACAGCGTCACAAACGCCACGGCCGTGACAGCCAACACGATGTACCTCTCGCACATCGGTGACGGCGACGACGTCGACTACTACACACTCCCGGCCAACCTGCCCGAGGGCACGCGCATCATCGCCACCCTCAGCCACCTGCCCGCCGACTTCGACCTGTTCCTCGACGGCCCCACGGCGACGCCGTTCCTGGCCTCCGCGCCGCAGAAGACACTGCGGCAACTGCCCATCGAGGACTTCGGCCCCACCGACGTGGCCCCGCCGGAAGGCTTGCAGGACCTGCCCATCCGCTCGACCCCGTTGAGCATCTCCGACAACCGGGCCACCGAGACCGAAGTGGTCTCCACCATCGTGCGGCGCCAGACCTCGGAGCCCTTCACAGTCACAGTGGGCCACCACCTCGGCAGCAACAGCGCCATGCCGTACCTGCTCCAGATCACACTCGACCCGCCGCCGGAACTGACCTGCGCGGCGACCTTCTCGATGGGCACAGGCGGCACCACCGGCACACTGCCGAACAAGGCCACCCTCGACCCCGAGACGAAGACGATCTTCCTCGTCAACCAGAAGCGCATGGGCGACGCCTACGGCGCCACAGCGGCCACAGCCCTCGCCACAGCGCTGGAAGGCCTGGCCGACCGGCCTGAGGTCAACGGCCTCATCCTGCCGGTCGACGGCGACGCCACAGTGGCGGCCGCCTACGCCGCATGGGACGCCGACCGCTGCGCGCCCGAGGCCGCCAACGGCGTGGTCCGACCGATCACCGCCGTGCTCGACCAGTACCTCACAGCGCTGAAGAAGGCGCAGTACGTCGTGGTCGTGGGCGACGACGACATGATCCCGTTCGCCCGCGAGCTCGACAACGTGTCGCTGTCGAACCAGCGCGACTACTACGACTCGGTCCGCTTCCCCGGCGGCGACAACCCCATCTCGGCGGCCTCGGCCTACGGGATGCTGCTGACCGACAACGCCTACACCGAGCGTGACCGGGTCGACTACCTCACCGGCCAACTGCTCGTGCCCGACCTGGCAGGCGGCCGCCTGGTGGAGACGCCCGCCGAGATCCTGGGCGCCATCGACCAGTACACAACCAAGCCTTACATCGACCTGTCGAAGACGGTCACAACCGGCTACGACTTCGTGAGCGACCTGGCGACAGCCATCACAGCCCAGCTCACAGCACTGGGCGCCACAGCCAAGACACTCAACAACGAGACGTGGACGCGCGACGAGCTGCTGACAGCGTTGAGCGACGGCGCCACCGTGGCCTCGCTCAACGCCCACTACGACCATGCCGACGCGCTGCCCGCCCAGGGCAACTCGTCGCTGGCCACCAACCCGACGCTGTTCTCCAGCACCGACCTGGGCACAAGCGGGCTCGACCTGGGCGCGCTGCTCTTCACCATCGGCTGCAACGCAGGCCTGAACGTGCCGGGCCGTGCCTGGGTGTCGGGGGCCACAGCGGCCGACGCCTCGCGGCTCGACGACTTCGCCCAAGTGGTCGCCCGTGACAAGCGGGCGTTGGGCTTCCTGGCCAACACCGGCTTCGGTTACGGCGACACCGCGGCGCTGGCCTACGGCGAGCTGTTCCTGAAGCTGTTCACCAAGAACCTCGACGGCACAATGACCGTCGGGCAAGCGGTGATGAAGGCCCGCGAGGCGTTCACAAGGGAAGCGGCGCTCGGCGTGTACGACCAGAAGGTCGTGAACGAGTCGACGTTCTACGGCTTCCCCTTCGCCAAGGTGGGCGCCAACGGTGGCGAGCTGCCCGCGACAGTCGGCGCCACAGCGGGCACAGCGTTGCCGGTCGACCCGACACTGGCCGTGCAGGCCGCGCCGTTCGACCAGGACATCACACTGACCCCGGTCTCGACGCCCCAGGGCACCTACCTCACAGCCAACGGGCAGTCGCCGACAGCGGTGCACTACCGGCCGCTCGAGCCCAGCGTGGGCATCACACTGCCGCCGACGCCGGCAGGCGTGGTGCAGGGCGACGTGCTCATCACCGGCCTCACCTCAGGGCCGATGGACGAGAGTGTCAGCCCCCTCATCTCCATGCCGACGTCCGACCGCAGCGCCTTCAACGAGACGGTCACAGCCCGCGACGCGGTGTTCCCCGTGCCGGTGGCCTCGACGGCGCCCGGCGGGGGCGTGCAGCTGTTCCCGTCGCAGTACCGGTCGGAAGGCAGCGACGGCGAAGGCACCCGCCACACCTTCAGCCGCATCACAGGCAAGGTGCTGTACCCGACGACGTTGAACGGGCCGCGGCCGTCGTTCGCTGCCGTCGAGGCCGCCGCCATCGGTGAGTCGACCACGGCCTTCCGCATCGAAGCCCGTGATGCCGACCACGTGATGGTGCTGTACCGGGCCGACTCGGCCACGTGGCAGTCCTTGGACCTGACAGCGCTGCCCGCCACAGCGGGGGCCACAGCCCGCACCTGGACAGGGGTCGTGCCCACCACGGGCGTCGGCGACTTCTTCGTGCAAGGCGTGCGCGACGGCCAAGTCGGCACCACCCGGGCCAAGGGCCTCGACTTCCGGCCCACAACGCCGGCCTCCAGCGGCCTGACGATCACAGTCAACGGCACGCAGGACAACGGCTGGTTCACCGCTCCCCCGACGGTCACCGCCACCGGCGGCCAGCAGGTGGCGTACGAGGCCAGCATCGACGGCGACGCCTTCCGGCCCTTGGGCACGGGCCTCACCGTGGCAGGGCCGGGGCTGCACACCGTCGACGTCCGGGGCTCCGACGGCTCCACAGGGCGCACGGTCGTCGCCGTCGACAACGCGGCACCGACGGTGGCCATCACCAACCCGGTGCAGGGCCAGCACGTCCTGGGCGGCAACACCGAAGCCGCCTTCTCCTGCGCCGACATCGGCTCGGGCATCGAGTCGTGCACTGCGCTCGACCCGGTCACACTGAACACCACGGCCGGCAACCACGACTTCCGGGTCAAGGCCGTCGACCGGGTGGGCAACGAGACCACGGTGACCGTCACATACGCAGGCGGCTACGACTTCGAGGGCTACTTCGCCCCGGTCGAGAACCCCGGCGTGTGGAACGTCGTGCAGGCGGGTTCGTCGGTGCCGATGAAGTTCCGGGTGGAAGAACCCGACGGCACCGTCGTCACCCGCACGGGCGTCGTCACCTCGAGCGTGTCGGAACGAATCGCCTGCGCCGCGGGGGCGAGCTCCACAATCGCGCCCGACCTGCTCGACACCACATCGCCGTCGGGCCTGCGCTACAGCGAGTTGGACCAGCAGTTCGTCTACACCTGGAAGACGGCCAAGGCGTGGGCCGACACGTGCCGCCGCTTCGTCATCACCCTCGACGACGGCTCGACACACCCGGCCCTGTTCCACTTCAAGCGGTGACACCCCGAGTACGGGCTGCCCGGATGCCGGGCAGCCCGTACTCGTAACATGGCGGCCATGGGGGAATCGAACGAAGTATCCATCGACGTGGCGGCGTCACCCGAAGCCGTCTACGCCATGGTGGCCGACCTGCCCCGCATGGGCGAGTGGAGCCCCGAGTGCGTCCGCTGCGACTGGCTGGGCGGCGCGACCGCGGCCACTCCGGGCGCCAAGTTCAGAGGCCGCAACCGCATCGGGTTCCGCCGCTGGAGCACGACGGGCACGGTGGTGACGGCCAGCCCGGGTGAGGAGCTGACCTTCGACGTCACCTCGGTGTTCGGGCTGCCCGTGGCTCGCTGGACCTACCGCATCAGCGCCGACGGCAACGGCGGGTCGACAGTGGTGGAGCGCTGGGAGGAGCGGCGCGGCAGGCTCCTGAAGTTCCTCGGCTTGCTGGCCAGCGGCGTGGGCGAACGCACGGAGCACAACATGGCGGGCATGCGGGCCACCCTGGCCCGCATCAAGGCCACGGCCGAGGCATGACGACCCACGAGGTCTTCAACCAGGCACCTCCCTTGGAGCACCACAACGCCTTCACCGCTGACGCCGCGCTGGGAGAAGCGGTGCGTCGGGAGGGCGCCGAGTGGGCCGAGGCCGAGCTCGTCGAACTTGGCGCCAAGGCGGGCACGCCCGAGGCCATCGAGTGGGGCTTCCTGGCCAACGAGAACCCGCCCGTGCTGCACACCCACGACCGCTTCGGCCACCGCCTCGACGAGGTGCGCTACCACCCCGCCTACCACCAGCTCATGGACGTGTCGGTGGCGCACGGCCTGCACGCCTCGCCGTGGGCCGACGAGCGGCCGGGGGCGCACGTGGCCCGGGCCGCCAAGATGATCGTGTGGTCGCAGGTCGACGCGGGCCACACGTGCCCCATCTCCATGACCTACTCGGTGGTGCCTGCGCTGCGCCACGAGCCTGCCGTGGCCGCCGAGTGGGAACCGCGGGTGGTGTCGCGCACCTACGACCGGCGCTTCGCCCCCGCCCCGCAGAAGCAGGGCGTGACCTTCGGCATGGCCATGACCGAGAAGCAGGGCGGCTCCGACGTGCGGGCCAACACCACCCGGGCCGAGCCCAGGGCGGTCGACGGCGAGTACCTCGTCACCGGCCACAAGTGGTTCTGCTCGGCCCCGATGTCGGACGCCTTCCTGGTGCTGGCCCAAGCACCCGGCGGCTTGACGTGCTTCCTCCTCCCCCGCTGGCGCCCGGACGGCACCCGCAACGCCGTCGCCGTCCAGCGGCTCAAGGACAAGCTGGGCGACCGCTCCAACGCTTCCAGCGAGATCGAGCTGACGGCTGCTTGGGCGCGACGGGTGGGCGACGAGGGCGCCGGTGTCCGCACCATCATCGAGATGGTCAACCACACGCGCCTCGACTGCGTGCTCGGCTCCGCTGCGGGCATGCGCCTCGGCACCGCCCAGGCGATCCACCACGCTTCGCACCGAGCTGCTTTCGGCAAGACGCTGGTCGACCAGCCCCTCATGTCGGCCGTGCTGGCCGACTTGGCCGTCGAGTCGGAAGCGGCCACCGTCACGGCCCTGCGGCTGGCCCGCGCCTACGACAGCGGCGACGACGAGCACGAGCGCCTGCTCAAGCGGTTGGCCACCCCGGTCAGCAAGTACTGGGTCTGCAAACGGGCGCCGGTGCACGCGGCCGAGTCGCTCGAATGCCTGGGCGGCAACGGCTTCGTCGAGGCCTCGGGCATGCCCCGGCTGTTCCGCCAGAGCCCGCTCAACGGCGTGTGGGAGGGCTCGGGCAACGTCATCTGCCTCGACGTGCTCCGGGCCATGGCCCGCAGCCCGGAGTCGGTGGAGGCCTTCGTGGCCGAGCTCGACGGCGCGGCAGGGGCCGACGCCCGCCTCGACAACGCCGTGGCCCGCCTGCGCAAGGAGCTGGGCGACCTCGACGACATCGAACGCCGCGCCCGCCGGGTGGTCGAGGCCATGGCGCTGGCCTTCCAGGGCTCGCTGCTGGTGCGCTCGGGCGACCCGGCCGTAGCCGATGCCTTTTGCGCCTCGCGCCTCGACGGCGACGGCGGCCGCGCCTTCGGCACCCTCCCGCCGGGCGTCGATGCCCGCCGCATCGTGGAGCGCCACTCCCCCTCGTAGGTTGCCGCCGTCGGAGGCTCGGGTAGGACGCGAGGCGACAACGGCTACCACCTTCGAGGAGGCGCACGTGGCGCAGACGCTCAAGGACCTCATGACCCCCAACCCGCTGACGGTGTCGGCAGACACGACCGTGGCCGAGGCTGCCCGCTACATGCGCGACGAGAGCATCGGCGACGTCATCGTCACCGACGGCGACACCGTGCGAGGCATCGTGACCGACCGCGACATCGTGATCCGCGCCGTGGCCGACGGCCTCGACACCGGCTCCACGACGGTGGGCGAGATCTGCAGCACCGAGTTGGCCACGCTCTCGCCCGACGCAGGAGTCGACGAGGCGGTCACCCTGATGCGGGAGCGGGCGCTGCGGCGCCTGCCCGTGGTGGAGAACGGCAAGCCCGTCGGCATCGTGTCGATCGGCGACCTCGCCATGGAGCGCGACGAGGACTCGGCGCTGGCCGACATCAGTGCGGCTCCTCCGAACGAGTAAGGCAACTGCGGAGGCCGGCGTCCGTCGCGGGCGCCGGCCCTTTTCGCGTCCAGGTCCCGGTGTCACCCCCGGGTGACACCGCTTGCAGGGCCCCTCTTGAACTGCTACGTATCCTCATCATGAACACGCCCGAACGCGGGCTGGCGTGGCACAACGACATCTTCGAGGGGATGATCGACCGGTTGCAGGTCGACCCGAACGGGATGGCGACGGCGGTCGGGGACGACAACCCTGCTCGGCACGTGGTGCGTCATTTCGCCGACCTTTTACGCAACCGCCGACGGCTGACCCTGGCCGAACTCGAACAGATCGAAGCCGTCGGCGGCGTTCGTGCGGCGGCAGGGCGACCTGTCGACGACGTGCTGTGCGACTTGCGGGCTGCCATGGCCGCCTCATGGCACTACCTGGTCTCGCTGGTGCCGCCTGCCGCCCCGCCGGAGGCCGCTGTCGATGCACTCGCCCGCCTGGCCGACGAAGCGCTCGACTTCGCCCAGCGCGCCGTGGAAGCTGTCGCGCAAGGCCACGCAGCGGGCACCCGGCTCGATGCCCTGGGTCGTCGCCCGGCGCCGCGGGTCGACCCGTTCGACAGTGCCTCCGAGTTGGCCCACCTGCTCGAGCCCACCCGTCGTCACGGTGTCATCGTGTTCACGCTCCCCGCCACGGCAGGCGACGACCCGGCGCCGTTGGCTGCCTCGGCGTCCGCCTTCACCGCGCAGGTGGGGGGCGTCGGCGGAGTGGTGCGCTCGGCCCCGGCCATGCATGCCCCGGTGGCGGTGACGGCCGACGAGAGCGCGTGGGCGCACGTCGTCGCCCTGGCTGAAGCGACGGCAAAGGAGCATGGGGCGGTTGTACTCGCGACCGCACCGACGGGGGGCTCCGGCTCGGCGTACGACGCCTACCGGGAGGTGGCTGCGCTCGTCCCCATGGCCCGCGAAGTCGGCCGAGGCGGCCGGGCCGACGACCTCAGCGTCTATCGGTTCGTGGCCGGCACCGGGCCTGACGAAGCTCGCGCCTTCGTGCGGCGGGTGCTCGGCGGCCTGCTCGACCTGCCCGACGACGAGGTCACCACGCTGCTCGACCGCCTCGACGCCGACCCCAACGCCCGCCGGCGGGTGGAGGAGCAGACCGGCCTCGCGCTCGACCAGCCCTTCGACCGCATGCGGCTCGACACGGCCGCCGTGTTGCGGCGCCACGATTGGGTACCACGCTCGCCATGAGCGAACGCCTGCCCGACGACGTCACCCGGCCCGCCGACGACTGAGCCGGCCCCTCAAGCAGCCTCGGCGTCGGCCATGGCCAGCAGGTCCTGCGAGACCAGCCGCAGCAGCCGGGTGAACCGGGCCACGGGGACGAGGGGGATGAACACGCCCCGAGCCACCGCTTGTTCGACAGGCGTCACCCCCAGGGCCACGGCGAGGATGTCCTCGGGGCGGCCCCGGAACAGCACATGAGGGCGGCGGTCGCAGCCCAGCATCTCCCGCCGTGTCACGGCGGCCACGTTCCCGAGGCGGCGAGAACACGATCCACGCTTCTTGCACGGTCCAACTGGTGAGCACGATCTCGAAGCGCAACGACTCGCCGCCCAGGATGCGTACGAGGGCGTCGGACCGGTGCTGCAGGCGGGCCAAGAGCTCGCTCACGACCGAGCCGGGCTCGGTCTCGCAACGGGCAGCCAAGGTCTTCACGGCCTTCTTGGGGTCGGGGGTCACTGCGGTTAATTCCGGCGAAAGCAGGGTTGGTTCCGGTCCGAGCCGAAGTTTCCTCGGAGGACGGCACCGTGCCGTGCGAATGCACAAAGGGGGGAAACCCATGAGGGGTCGAACGACGAGGCGCGCCGCAGTGGCGTTGGCAGTAGGGGCGGGTCTCCTGGCCACGCCGGCCGCAGTCGGTCCGGCGAAGGCCGACTGCGTGTACTTGACGGCGTACGTCACGCGAGAAGCGGCTTCACCGACATACGTGAACAACGGCTGCGTGCCCCATACCAATACGCCGTGGCTGCACGACGTCACGCTGAGCCCGCGCTACACAGGCACAGGCCACCCGACGGGAACGCCGAACGGCTTCGTTGTGGACCTCCGCGTCCCTCTTCCCTAGCTCAGCGGGCGTGGTACCGAGCGGGCCACCATGCACACCGCGTCCGACGTACGGCCGGAACACTTGATCCCGACTTCGACTTGAAGGCTGCCGCCGACAGTGTCGTCCTGCCAGTGCACGGAGACCAAGCCCACCGTGCCGTTCGGGGTCACGGCGACATCGGCACTCCCGCCTGCGCTCGGAACGAGCGTGCGCCCGGGAGCCCCGGGGTCGGGCGGCATGGTGCCGGGTGGCTCGCTCGCCACGCCGCCGGTGCCCCCGAGGCTGCCCGCGCCAAAGGGCATGGGTACGTCGAGGCGCGGCGCGGCATCCGACGGGCTTCGGGTCGTGCCCGCATGGTCGCGCTGCGTGGCCGCCGAGCTGTCGATCGGCCCGGCTGCCAACAGGGCTACCGCGGTGGCCATGCCCACCACGACGCCGCCGATCAGTGCATCGGCGCCGGGCGCCATGGCCTGCACCCGGTCGCGGATGCGGCCGAGCAGGCGGCCGAAGGCGAAGGCGGCGAGTCCCGTGCGTTCGACGACGGAGGCGTAGCCCTGGCGGAAGCCGTTGCGGGCCCGGCAGATGGCCGACTTCAGCGCTTGGCGGGTCAGGCCCTCCTCGGCAGCCAGCGACTCGAACGCCCGTCCCTCGATCTCCCACCCCACCAACAGGCGCCGGTGCCGCGGTGTGAGGCCGTCGAGCGCCTGGGAAATGGCGCTGGCCTGCATCCGTCGCTCCAGCTCGAAGTGCGGGTCGGCGTAGGTAACTGCCCCGTCGTCGCGCAGGTCGACCACCGTCTCGGCGGGGTGGCGGCGACGGGCTTCCATGCACGCTCGCTTGGCGATGGTGACGAGCCAGGGCCACACCGGCCGCGACACGTCGAACCGGTGGCGGCTGCGGAACGCCCGCTCGAAGGTGTCCTGCACGGCGTCGTCGACGCAGGCGGGCGGGACCCGTGGCCGTACGAAGGCCCGGACCGCCGGCCCGTACTGGCGGAAGACCGCGTCCCAATCGAGCACCACGTCGTGATCCGGCCCAGTCGTCGTCACAGGGCACCTCCCCAGGTGCAGCCCCAGCGGGCGACACCGTCCCCCAATGAGGACACGCTACGGCCCACGCGGGCGTCGTTCAAGGGTTGGGCCGGACGCGAATGCCACGAACCCCCTCGGTAGGCCAGACTTTCGCCATGCCGAAGACCCGCTTGGCCCGCCGCGCGCTGGTGGGCCTCAACGTGGCGGTGGCGGTCGCCTTGGTAACGACCAGCAGCGTGTCGGCCTACGTGGCCTGGCGGCTGCGCCAGATCGACCGCGTCGACATCGACGGCGGCGCGCCGGAATCCGACCCGGGCGGCGCGGTGAACATCCTGGTGGTGGGCTCCGACTCGCGGGCGGTCGTCGACCCCTCGGAGCGCCGTGCGTTCGGCACCGAGGCCCAAGCGGGTGGCAAGCGCACCGACACCATCCTCGTCGTGCGGGTCGACCCCCGCGAGCGGCGCACGGCCATCCTGTCGATCCCTCGCGACCTGTGGGTGCCGATCATGGGAACGGGGTCGGTCAACCGCGTCAACGCCGCCTTCGCGGGCGGGCCCAAGCGGTTGGTGGCCACGGTGTCGAACGCCCTCGACATCCCCATCGACCACTACGTGGAGCTCGACTTCAAGACGTTCCGAAACGTCGTCGACTCGCTGTCGGGGGTCGACTACTACTTCGCCACCCCGGTGCGAGACCGCTACACGGGCCTCGACATCCGCACACCGGGGTGCGTGCACCTCGACGGCAATGCCGCCCTCGACCTGGTGCGCAGCCGCCACCACCTGACCTACCGCAACGGGCAATGGCAGGAAGACCCCCGACAGGACTTCGGGCGCATCGAGCGCCAGCAGCAGTTCATGCGACTGGTGCTGCGCAAGGCGCTGGTCGCCGCCCGCAACCCGCTCACCCTCAACTCCCTCTTCGCCGACGTGACCGCCGACCTCACCGTCGACGACGAGTTCGAGTTCGACGAGATGAGAGAGATGGCCACCCGCTTGCGGTCGCTGGCGCCCGAGGACGTCGAGATGCTGGCCGTGCCCGCCACCGCCGGGTGGGCGGGCAACGACTCCGTCGTCTACATCGACGAGCCTGCGGCCCGGCCCATCCTCGAGCGGTTCTCGGGCAGGCCGCCGACGGTACGGGCCGTCACCACCACGACCACCGCCCGCCGGGGCCGGTCGACGTCGACGACGGCCGCCACTGCGCCGCCGCCGACGACGACCACGACCGTGGCCTCGGCTGCCTGTTAGGTCAGGCGACCATGCGGCGCGTCATGCCGCGGGCGCCGCGGCGCTGACGGCCGACGAAGGCGTTCCACACCAGCAGCACGATCACCGCACCCACGGTGGCGCCGAAGAGGCGGACGCCGTTGGTGTCGTCGAACAGTGCCCGAGCCAGGAACCCGCCGACGAAACTGCCGACGACCCCGAGCACGATGGTGGCTATCAGGCCCATGGGGTCACGGCCTGGTACCAACAGCCGGGCCAGCAGCCCGGCAAACAGCCCGATGATCAACATCGCGATGAGACTCATTGGGTCACCTCCTGGGCCGCATGTACCCAACGGCGGCGTGACCTCACCCTGGACGCGACGAAGGGGCCGCACTTCGGCGGCCCCTTCGATCAAGTGGTGTCGCTCAGACGATGCGGACGTTGCCGGCCTGAAGGCCCTTCTGTCCACGGGTCACTTCGAACTCCACGCGCTGTCCCTCGGGAAGCTCGCGGTAGCCCTGCATCTGGATCGCGGTGTGGTGGACGAAGAGATCCTCGCCGCCCTCATCAGGGGTGATGAAACCGAAGCCCTTGGTGGCGTTGAACCACTTGACGGTACCGACTGCCATTTCGTTTTGCTCCTGTACTCCACGCAACAAACTCAGCGGGAGTCCTAACGGAGACCTGCGTCGGCAGCCGGCCGGCGTGGTCTGCGACCGGGCTACGAAGCCCAGGGTACGTCATTTGCGACAGATGTCACGCGATGGCCGCACTCGGGCGCGGCCGCACGCGCAAGGGAGCGGCCCCGTGGTGCCGGGCCGCTCCCTGGTACGACGCCTGATTCAGCGAGCCTGCTTGCGAGCCGCCTTAGCTTGGGCGGCGGCCTTACGCAGCCGCTGCGCCTCGTTCTCGGTGACGACGGCGGCTTCTTGCTTCTCCAATGCGGCGGCCTCGCCTTCGAGCTGCTCCAAGCGAGCCTCGCGGGCCTGCTTCTCGATGGCCGTCTCCACCTTGGCGGCGGACTTGCGCACCGCGGCCTTGCTCCGGGCGGCCTGCTCGTTGGCCTGGCGCTTCTCGGCCTGGCGCTTCTCCTCGGCCTGGCGGCGCTTCTGCTCGGCCGCCTGCTCGGCCTGGAGGCGGCGCTGCTCGGCCTGCTCCTGGCGGCGGCGGAACTCGGCGTCGGCTTCAGTCGAGCGGGCTTCCGCCTCGGCTTCGAGGCGGAGCGCCCGCTCCCGCTCGTCGGCGGCCACGCGACGGCGAGTGGCCTCGGCCCGCAACTCGTCGTCGCGCCAGATGCGCCCGGCCACGTCGCGGACGGCGGCGTCGGCCCGGTCGAGGGTCAGGCGTACGGCGCCACTGCGCTCGCCGTCACGGTCGAGCAACTCGACCGCCTTGTCGAGCGGGAACCGCACCGTCCGCAGATAGCGGTCGAGCGCGCTGCGCTGCATCGTCTTGATGTCCATGGTCACTGCACCTCCGGGTCGATGGCGTCGGCCACTGCCTCGGCACGACGCGCTTCTTCTGCCAATCGAGCGGCTTCCCGAGCGTCGTCCAACCGCTTGCGGGCCGCCTGCTCCTCCATCGTCTCTGCCGTCTGCTCGCCTGCCTGGCGCTGGGCCTCGGCCGCTGTTGCCTCGCGGGCAGCACGGGTTTCGGCTTCCTGCTCCTGCCGGCGCTGTTGCTGCTCGACCGCCTCTTCCTGGCGCTCGGCCGACACTTCGGCCTGGAGGCGCTTGCGCTCCAGCTCGACCTCGTCCTTGGACGCTTCCAGCTCCGCCTCGCGACGGCGCTGCTCGGCTTCGGCCTCGCGAACCTGGGCCTCGGCCTCGGCGTCGACCGACGCCTCCTGCAGCCGGCCTTCGCGCGCCAGGTCGTCGTCGCCGACGACCGTGCCGAACGCCGCCTTGGCTTTGCCCGCAACCTTGCCGAGGAGGCCGCCGGCCGTGCTCTCGGCTTCGTAGTCAGTCACTGTGCTTGCTTCCTCCGCAGTCGGTGGGTGTGTTCACAACTGTTACCCCTCTGCTAGCAAAAGTAAGCATCGGGTCGTGGCGACCCTTGACGGCTCGGGGTGCCGTTCGTACTGTCCGTCTTCCGCGAGACGAAGGAGGGCGAACGATGCCCGACAACGAGAACGACGCACCGGCCGACGACGAGGTCGAAGACCTGGCTCCCGAAGAAGGCGAAGCCACCGAGGTCACAGGCGGCGCTCGCGTCGCGTATCCCGGCTGACCACCACCCTGGGGGCTGACGCCGCCGCGTCGACGGCCGAGCCCCTCTTCCGCTGCGGTGCCACGGCGGTTGCCGTCGTCGTGGAGGAGGAGGGGGCGGGCGTGGTCGTCGACATCGGCGGCGACCTCGTGCTGGAGAGCAACTCGCTGCAGAAGCTGTCGACCGCGGGGGCGGTACTGCTCGACGCGGGACCGGGCTTGCGGTTCTGCACCTCGCTGCGCACGACGGGCGACGACCTCGTGTTCGTGGCGTCGGGCGACCCCACCTTCGGTGCCGACGACTTGGCGCGCCTGTGCGCCGCGGCGGCTGCCTCCGGGGTGAGGCAGGTGCGCTCGTTGGTGGTCGACGACACCCGCCACGACCGCCTGTGCTCCGTGCCCGGATGGAAGGACTACTACGTCCCCGGTTTCATGGGGCCGCTGTCGGCCTTCGTGCTCGACCGCAACCGGTACCGACGCGACGACGACTACGTGGCCGACCCGGTAGCCGCCAACGCGGTGCGGGTGGTCGACGCCTTGGGGGAGGCGGGGGTGGCGGTCGGCGGCGGGTGGCGCCTCGGCGTCGCACCGGCCGACGCCGTCGTGGTGGCCGAACACAGCTCGGCGCCTTGGGTGTCGATCGTGGCCGACATGGTGCGGGCGTCCGATTCGTTCACCGCCGAACTGCTCACCAAGGAACTGGGGGGCGGCACCACGGCAGGCGGGTTGGCGGCCGTCGATGCCGTCGCGGCACGACTCCGCGTTCCCCGTGCCGGCGGCACGACGAGCGCGGACGGTTCGGGACTGGCTGCGGCGACGACCGACACGGCGCGGCGCCAGGTGGCGTGGCTGCGGGCCATGGCGGGCACCGCCGTGGGCGACGCGTTCCGTCGCTGCCTGCCCGTGGCCGGTACCTCGGGCACGTTGGCGGCTCGGTTCCGCGGCACGGCAGCGGCAGGGGCGGTCCAGGCCAAGACCGGCACCCGGCGCCTGCACGGCACGGTGAACCTGGCGGGCTACGCCACCACCACATCGGGCCGTTCCTTGCGCTTCGCAGTGACGTTGACCGGCGCGCCTTCGCAGGCCGACGCCACGGCTGCCGTCGATGCCGCCGTGGTGGCGTTGGTCGAGCAATGACGCTCGCAGGCGAGGTCGCCGTCGCCTTGGCGCTGTCGATGGTCGGGCGGCCCTATGAGTACGGAGCGTCGGCCGTCGACACCAGCTCGTTCGACTGCTCCAGCTTGGTGCAGTGGGCGTGGGGGCTGGCCGGCGTGGCCCTCCCCCGCGCCTCCATCGACCAGTTGCAGGCGCTGCCGCCCTCGCCCATTGACGACCTGCAGGCAGGCGACCTCGTGTTCTACGACAACGCCCTGGCGAACGGGCCGCCGTACCGCGGGGTGAACCACGTCGTCATCTGGGTCGGTGACGGGCAGGTGGTGGAGGCCTCGTCGATCGGCGGCGGCGTGCGGGTGATCGCGCCGGCCGAGAAGGGCCGTCCTCTCGGCGTGCGCAGGCCCGGCGTCGCCGGCGAGGTGCCGCCGTGGCAATACGAGGTGCGGCGTGCCATCGGGCTGGCAGGCGGGTTGGTGCTCGAACGCAGCGGCCGCGTGGTCGGCGGCGCGGGCATCGAGGGGCGGGCCGCAGCGATCGTGGCCACGCCGTCGGGACTCGGCTATTGGGTCGCCTCGGCCGACGGACGGGTGGTGCCCTTCGGTGACGCCACGGCCTGCGGCGACGCACCCGCGCCGGTGGTGGCCATGGCCGCCACGCCGACCGGGCCGGGTTACTGGACGGTCGACTCCGGAGGGCGGGTGTCGGCCTTCGGGGACGCAGGCCACCACGGCGACGGCCGAGGCCCGGCCATGGCAATGGCCGCCACGCCGTCGGGCCTGGGGTACTGGGTGGCCCACGCCACCGGTTGCGTGTCCGCCCACGGCGACGCCCGCCAGTACGGAGGTCGAGCGGGGGCGACCGTGCCGGTGGTCGCCATGGCGGCGACGCCGTCGGGCCTGGGCTACTGGCTGGCCGACGCGGCGGGAGAAGTGTCGGCCTTCGGTGACGCCGAACCGGTGGGCGGCTGCCGCACCGAGGAACCGGTGGTGGCGATGGCGGTGTCCGACGACGGTTGCCGCCTGCTCGACGCGGGGGGCCGCATTTACGCCTGCGAACCAGCACGGGTGACCCCATGAGCGTGACGCCGGTGAACGCCGTCGCCTGGCCGTTTGCCGAGGGAGCCACCGCTGTCGTGGCCCGCGCTGCGGTCGACCGGGTACCCCTCTACGGCCGCGCCGGTGCGCCGTTGCCGTGGCGGTACCTCGACCACCCCGACGCCTTCGGCCTGCCGGTGGTGTTCCTCGTCGTCGGGTGCGACGGCGAGTGGCTCCGGGTGAAGGTGCCGTTGCGACCCAACGGGAGCACTGCGTGGGTGCGGGCCGACGACGTGCGGCTGACGGAGACGCGCTACCGGCTCGACGTCTCGGTGAGCGCCCGCCGTCTCACCCTGCGCTGGGGTGCACGGGTGGTGCTCGATGCGCCCGTCGCCGTCGGCAAGCCCCGCACGCCCACGCCGGTGGGCGATTTCTACGTCGAGAGCTCGGTCAAACGCGACGTGCCCGACCCGCTGTACGGCGTGTATGCCCTGGGGCTGTCGGGGTTCTCCGAGGTGCTCCACGACTTCAACGGCGGCGAAGGCCGGCTCGGCATCCACGGCACGGGCAGGCCCGACCTCATCGGCCGGGCGGTCACGGCCGGGTGCATCCGCCTGCGCGACGACCACGCCGAAGAGGTCTCCCGCCGCGTCCCCTTGGGCACGCCGGTGCGCATCCGCCCCTGAGCTACCGGGCTGGGGCTTCGTGGTCGAGCAGCCAGGCCTTGCGGTCGGTCCCCCACCCGTAGCCGGTGAGGGTGCCGCTCGCGCCGATCACCCGGTGGCACGGCACGATGATCGACACCGGGTTGCGGCCGTTGGCGGCCCCGACGGCACGGGCCGCTGTGGGACGGCCCAGGCGGCGGGCGATCTGGCCGTAGCTCGCTGTCTCGCCGTAGGGCACCTCGAGCAGCGCGTCCCACACCTGGCGCTGGAACGGCGAGCCGTGCAGTTCGATGCGCAGGTCGAACGTGCGCCGGGTGCCGGCGAAGTACTCGCCCAACTGCCGCCTGACGTCCTCGAAGGCGTCGTCGTCCTGTTTCCACTCCGAGGTGATGACGGCACACTTCTCGTGATCGGCCACGTAGAGCCCGTTGAGGACGTCGCCGTCGCCGACGAGGAGCAGGTCGCCGATGGGCGACGGCGTGCGGGTCCAGAGCGTCATCGGCATGGCTTGAGGATGACGCATGCCGGCGTCCGATGCCGGACAGATTCGGACAGCCTGTCAGCATGTCCGGATATGTCCGGCCCGACCGTGCCTCCTGTCGCTATACCGAGAGCATGAGCACGTTCTCGGCCGTCGTGACCACCGGCATCTACTGCCGGCCCGGGTGCCCGGCCAAGCCCAACCCGGCCAACGTGCGGTCCTTCGATTTGGCGGCAGCGGCCGAAGCCTCGGGGTTCCGGGCGTGCCTCCGCTGCCGGCCGTATCGTTCGCCGCAGCCCACGGAGCTGTCCGCTCCCGAACTCGTCTGCCGGGCCGTGCAACTGATCGTGGACGGGGCGCTCGACGGCGGCACGGAAACCGACCTCGGTGCCCGGCTCGGGATCTCGGCCCGCCACCTCAGGCGGCTGTTCGCGGAACACGTCGGCGTCACGCCCGACCAGTTGGCTCGGTCGCGGCGGGCGCACTTCGCCCGGCGGTTGCTCGACGACACCGACCTCACCGTCACCGACATCGCCTTCGCCGCCGGGTTCGGCAGCCTGCGCCAGCTCAACCGGGCGTGCCACGAGGTCTTCCGGGCGTCGCCCGGCGAGTTGCGCGCTCGTCGTCGGCGCGCCGACCGACTGGTGGCCGACGGCGGGCTCGTGCTCCGGCTCCCGTTCGACGGTCCCCTCGACTGGGAACGGCTGCTCGCCTACGCCGCGGCCCGAGCCATCCCCCATGTGGAGGACGTCGCCGACGGCGTGTACCGGCGCACGGTGGTGGTCGACGGCGACCCTGGCGTGCTGGAGATCAGCGAGGGCGGGCCCGACCACCTGTTGCTGCGAGCCCACCTGCCCTATTGGGACGGCTTGATCCACGTGGTCGAACGAGCTCGTCGCATCTTCGCCCTCGACGCGCCGCTCTCCGAGGCACTGCGTCACGTGGGCGACGACCCGGTCATCGCGCCGCTCGTGGCCGCCCGGCCAGGGTTGCGGGTGCCCGGCGCCTGGGACGCGTTCGAGATCGGCGTGCGCGCCATCGTCGGCCAACAGGTCAGCGTGGCGGGGGCCACGACGCTGGCCGGGCGACTGGTCGAACGGCTGGGCACGCCGGTGCCCGGCTTGCAGCAACTCGGCCTGACCCACACCTTCCCCACCGCAGAGGTGGTGGCCACCGGCGACCTCGACGGCTGCGGGCTCACCCGGGCGCGGGCGGCCGCGGTGCGGGCCTTCGCCGCCGCGGTCGCAGGCGGCGACGTGCGGCTCGACCGCAGCGTCGGTGTCGATCAACTGGTGGCCTCGCTCACCGAAGTGCGCGGCATCGGGCCGTGGACGGCGCAGTACATCGCCATGCGACTGGGCGAGCCCGACGCGCTGCCCGTCGGCGACCTGGGGCTGCGGCGGTCGTTGGCCCGGCTCACCGATGCACCGCTCGCCGAGGTGGCGGCCCGATGGTCGCCGTGGCGGGCGCTGGGCGCCGTGCATCTGTGGTTCGCCGACACGTGATTCCTCGTCGCCGAGGTGGGGGATTTCGCCCGTTTTTGTGCGATTGACCAGAGTCGCTTGACAGCGGCCAACTTCGGAACGAAAGTCTCGCCGCCCGGCCACCCGGGATCGTCCTGTGGGGCTGGGGTTGGGGGAAATCATGTTCAGCCGTCTTGGCAAGGTCGCGACCGCGTTCGGCGTGATCCTTGCACTCATCGTCCTGCCGACACCTGCGGCCGAGGCTCGTACCGACAACCGCAGCAAGCCCGTCGTGTACATCCACGGGTACAACGCCTTCGGCGACGGCACCGATTGCAACATGTGGTCGAACATGGACAACACGCTTCGGTCCTGGGGATTGACCGGCCCGAAGGTGACCGTCCGCTACTACAAGGGCGACGTCAACTGCACCCGCGCACTTGAGAACTACGGCACCGCCGGCGTCCACTACGACCCAGGCACCAACTCCTATGACCGCTACGTCCGCCTTGAACACCTCGGGTACGAACTGGCCTGGATGCTCTATCGGGAGTATTCGAGCAAGGGCGTGACCGTCGACATCGTGGCCCATTCCATGGGCGGCCTCATCGCCCGCTACGCCCTCGCCCAGACGGCCCGCCGCCACGCCGACTTCCCGCCGTACCTGTACGTCGAAGACACCGTCACCCTGGGCACGCCGCACTCGGGAACGGGTTGGGCGAGCTTCTGCTGGACCACCCAGTGCGAGCAGATGCGGCCCGGTTCCTCGTTCGTGAACTGGCTGGGGACCTACGCACCGAACCCGCAGGGCTCCGGTGGCACCGACTGGACGGCCGTGGGGTCGTACAACGACGAGATCGTGTCGGAGACATCGGCCGTGGCCATGAGCGCATCGCACAAGGTGCTGTACCACCCGAGCGCCGACGTGGTGCACAGCGATTACTACATCGACACCACCGATTCCCGGACCGCCGACGTCGACTACAACGACTACGGGGGCACCTGGTACGCCTGGTACGACGCCCCGTACGCGGTGCGGTGGAGCGACTACTCGCTGCTGTACGGCTCCTGGTAGCCGCCTGACTCGTGCCCGGGCCGGCCGTTGCGCCGGCCCGGGCATCGTCAGTCAGACGTCGGAACCCTCCGGCTCGTCCGCCGCCTCAGCCTGGGCCCGCGTCCACTTCAACTGGAACTCGATCTCTTCCTCGTCGTCCTCCCGCTCGTGCTCGATGCTGAACTCGGCGTGGCGCGGCACGAGGATGCGCTCGCCTGCAATCTGGATGCGGAACGGCTTGTCGGATTCCAGTGCGTCGGCGAGGCGTCGCAGCTTCGCCACTACTTCCGGGGTGCTGTACCCCTTCTCCACGTCACGGTCGTCGGCCATGTCGACGACTCTGCCACGTCTCAGCTGCGCATCAGCAGCGCAGGCATGGGAGTCGGATTCTCGTTGGCCATCGCGGCACGACAGAGCTGGGGCGGTGCGTCGGATGCGACGCCGCCGACGACAGCGTTGCCCCGGGTGTTCGCAGGCCTCTTCAACGGCACGAACACCACGGTCCCGGGAATGATGGACACAATAAGAACCTCACTGTCGACGACGGACACGTCGGACTGTCGCCGTAGGGCAAAGGGTCTCGGGTTCAACGCAGGGCAATCAGCCCTCGTGCACTCTGATGTCCGAGGTACCCTGATCGGCATGACGGACGCCGCGGTGCCGAACGATCCGGTCATCGTGTTGATCGAGGACGACGAGCCGACCCTGAGCTTCGAAGAGTGGTTGGCGCTGCTCGACGGCGACGAAGCGACCGAGGTTGACGTCGGCGCGGCAGAGATCCTCCGCGAGTTCCGCGAGCACGGCGAACGTTGACCTCGGTGGTGCTCGACGCCTCTGCGGGCGTCGAAATGCTCCTTCGTACGCCCGTCGGCCGCCGTCTTCGCGCAAAGCTCCCCGCGGATGCGCAGACGTGGGTGCCGGAGCTGTACTTCGTAGAAGTAGCGAGCGTGCTGCGCCGAGCGGAGCAACAGGGCACCCACGACGCGACACGAGTGCGGGTCGCGTTCGATCGCCTCCTCCGTGCTCCTGTTCGCCGCGTACAGGTCCGAGCGCTCCTTGCCGACGCATGGTTCCGTAGGCGCAACCTCACGATCGCGGACGGCGTCTACGTGGCCCTTGCCGATCACCTCGGCGCCACGCTGGTCACGACCGACCTGCGACTCGCCAACGCGCCAGGCCTTCCCGTCGTGACCCTCACCCCGTAGGACGACAAAGGTTCGCATTGTCTACAGCGAGTGGGCCGGGCAGGGATCGAACCTGCGACCGAAGGATTATGAGTCCCCTGCTCTGACCACTGAGCTACCGGCCCCGGACGCCCGCCGGTGCCGGGCGAAAGCTCCGGGGGAGAGACTCGAACTCTCAACAAACGGATTAACAGTCCGTTGCTCTGCCAATTGAGCTACCCCGGAACGACCCGAACGAGCTTCGCAGGTTAGCAGCGCTCGTGTCCCCTCCCGCCGGACGGGGTAGAACTGGCGCATGAGATTCCGCATGGGCGTGATGATCGGCTTCGGCACCGGCTACTACCTCGGCTCGATGGCGGGCCGTGAGCGGTACGAGCAGTTGAACCGCATGCTGCGCAAGGTGAAGCGCTCCGAGGCCTTCGACACCGCAACCGACAAGGCCAAGGCGGTCGTCGACCTCGGCGTGGAGCGTGCCCGCGACCTGGTGGACTCCAAGGTCGGCGGCGACGGGACGCCGGGCGACCCGACCCCCGACGTGGGCGTCGACGCCCACCTGCGCACAACCACCAACTGGTAGCGCCGCGTCGGTTCTGGTCCGGGAATCCCGCGCCAGAGCGCGGGATTCCCGGACCAGAACGACGAGCGGTTACTCCTCGTCGAGGTAGTCGCGCAGGCGCTGCGAGCGGATCGGGTGCCGCAGCTTGGCCAGCACCTTCGACTCGATCTGGCGGATCCGCTCGCGGGTCACGCCGAACTCCCGGCCGACCTCCTCGAGCGTGCGCACCTGCCCGTCGTCGAGCCCGAAGCGCAGCCGCACCACCTGCTGCTCACGCTCCGACAACTCCGACAGCGCCTGCTTGACCGCCTCGTTGAGCAGCGCCCGAGCGGCGGCGTCGGCGGGCATGACGGCGGACTGGTCCTCGATGACGTCGCCGAGGTTGAAGTCCTCCTCGTCGCCCATGGGCTGCTCCAGCGACACCGTGTCCTGCGCGATGCGCAGGATCTCGCGCACCCGCACCACCGGCATCTCCACCCGCACGGCCAGCTCCTCGACCGAGGGCTCCCGCCCGAACTCCTGCAGCAACTGGCGCTGCACCCGCCCCACCTTGTTGATCGTCTCCACCATGTGCACGGGGATGCGGATGGTGCGGGCCTGGTCGGCGATGGCCCGGGTGATGGCCTGGCGGATCCACCACGTCGCGTACGTCGAGAACTTGAAGCCCTTGGTGTAGTCGAACTTGTCGACCGCCCGCATGAGCCCGAGGTTCCCCTCCTGGATCAGGTCGAGGAACGCCATGCCCCGGTTGCGGTAGCGCTTGGCGATCGAGACCACCAGCCGCAGGTTGGCGTTGATGAGCTCCTTCTTGGCGGCCAACCCGTCGGCCACCACCCGCTCCTCGGGCCGCAGCCGCTCTCGGGGCACAGGGGCGTCGCCGTACTCGTCCTCCAAGGTGGCGATGCGCTCGGCGGCCCGCCACCCGGCCTCGATGCGTTGCGCCAGGCGGACCTCTTGGTCGCCCGCCAACAACGGCACCTTGCCGATCTCCTTGAGGTACATGCGCACCGGGTCAGCACCGGCACCGCTGACCCGGCCGTCCTCGGCGTCGCCCTCGGCCGCAGCGCGTGCCCGGCGCTTGGCCAAGGCGGCAGGCACCTTGGTGGGCGGCGGCGGCGTGGGGTCGACGTCGGAGGGGTCGATGGGCTCGGCCACCGCGTCGGCATCAGCGTCGACGTAGGTGATGCCTTCGCCCTTGACGCGGGCGACGACGGAATCGATGAGCTCGGGCGACAGCTCGACGGGCTTGAGCACTTCCATGAGGTCGTCAGGGGACAGCGAGCCGCGCTCCCGGCCCGCAGCCAGGAGTCGCCCGAACTCCTCTGCGGGAACGCCCTCCGGTGTGGAGAGCGTAGGGACCACCTCGTTCATGCCTTCCCCTTGCTTCTCTCGACCAGCCAGGCTACCAACCGGTCGGAGGCCTCGACGCGAGAAGTCGGCTCCCGCAGCTGCTCCAGTGTCAGCTTCAGCCAACTGACCACCGGGACCAGCTCGGCGAACCGGCTTTCGTCGGCACGAGAGGCCGAGTCCACCTCGGCCAGCACCCGCCGTCCGGCCCGATCGGCCAGCAGGGCGACCACGTCGTCGGGGTCGGCTTCGGTCTCCTCGACCGACAGCCGTTGCAGCAACGTGGCCGCCGCCGGGTCGGTGCTCTCGATGGCTTCGTGCAGCGTCGACGACGACGCCAGCGCCCGGAACGCGGCCACGTGCAGGTCGTCGAGGAACAGCACTTCCTCCAACCGCCCCACCACCGTCTCGGGGTGGTGCAGGGCCAGCCGCAACGCCTCGATCTCCGGGCCGTCGCGCCACGTCTCTCGCTGCTCGGCCACCACCGCCGGTCGCGCCGCCTGCCGGTTGCCTCGCGCCATCTCCCGTAACCGTTCCGGCTCGATGCGAGTGCGGTCGGCCACCTGCATGACGTACTGGTCGCGCACCAACTGGTTGGGGTGCTCGGCGATGACGGCCAGCGCCGCCTGCGCCGTGCGGGCCCGACCTTCGACCGTTCGCAGGTCGGCCGCGGCCAGCACCCGTTCCAAGCGGAACGACAGGAACGGACGGGCGTTCTCGACCGCGGCCTTCAACGCCGCCGGGTCCTCGCGCGCCACGTCGCCCGGGTCGGCCCCGGCCGGCAGGTCGGCCACCGCGATGTCGACCTCGTAGCGCTGCTCCCACTCGTAGAAGCGCTCGGCCGCCGCTTGGCCGGCGGCATCGGCGTCGTAGGCCAGCACCACTCGACGGGCGAAGTTCTTGAGCATGCGGAAGTGCTCGTCGGCCAACGCCGTGCCGCAGGTTGCCACCGCCCGCGGCAAGCCTGCCGTGAAGAAGCCGATGACGTCGGTGTAGCCCTCGCACACCACCACCTCGCCCGCTTCCACCACGTCGGTCTTGGCCCAGTTCAAGGCGTAGAGCGTGCGGCTCTTGGAGTACAGCGGCGTCTCCGGCGAGTTCTTGTACTTGGGCCCCTCTCCCCCGGGCAGGATGCGCCCGCCGAAGGCCACCGGCTTCCCCGACGCATCGAAGATCGGGAACATGATGCGCCCCCGGAAGGCATCGGTCTGGCGGCTGTAGCGGTTGAGGAAGCCGAGGCCGGTGTCCTGCAGCACGTCGTCGGGCAGCTTCAGCGCCGAGCACAAGGCGTGCCATTCGTCGGGCGCCCAGCCGATGCGGAAGGCGCGCACTGTCTCGCCGCCGTAGCCACGCGACCGCAGGTAGCCCCGCGCCGCAGCGGCGTCGGGCGACGCCAGCAAGCGCTCGTGGTACCAGTCGACGGCGCGCTCCATGGCCTCGATCAAGCGGGCCCGCCGCTGGCGGTCCTTGCCTTCGGCGGCGTCGTCGTAGCGCAGTTGGATGTTGGCCCGCGCCGCCAGCCGCTCCACCGCCTCGGCGAAGTCGAGGTGTTCGACCTCGCGCACGAAGGTGATGACGTCGCCCTTGGCCTGGCAGCCGAAGCAGTAGTACAAGCCCTCCTCGGCGTTGACGGAGAACGACGGCGACTTCTCGGCGTGGAACGGGCACAGGCCCACGTAGCGCCGCCCCACCCGCCGCAGGGCGATGTGCTCGCTCGCCACCTGGACGAAGTCGGTAGCGGCCCGCACCCGAGCCACGTCCTCGGCGACGATGCCCATCAGAGGTGCCGGCCGAACCAGTCGAGGATGATCTCCAACCGTTCGATGCGGTGCTTGGGCGAACCGCTGCGCGACAGCTCGTGGCCCTCGCCGGGGAAGCGCACAAACTCGACGGGCTTGCCCAACGCCCGCAGCGCCACCCACAGCTCCTCGGCCTGGCTGATCGGGCAGCGGTAGTCCTCTTCGGAATGGAGGATCAGCATCGGCGTGTCGATGTCGCGCACGTAGGTGATGGGCGACTGCCGAAGGTATTCCTCGGGGTCGTCGAGGTGGGTGGGGCCGACCCAGCGTCGGAACCACGAGGCAATGTCGGACGCGTGCTCACTGTTGAGCAGGTTGTTGACCGCCCGCTCCGAGCACGCCGCCTTGAACCGGTGGTCGTGGCCCACGATCCACGTCGTCATGTAACCGCCGTAGGAGCCGCCGAGCACTCCCAAACGCCCCGGGTCGACGAAGTCGAAGCGGGCCACCGCTTCGTCGATCACGGCGATGAGGTCTTCGAAGTCGACGCTGCCCCACCCCGACCCCGGGAAGGGCTCGGCCTTGGGCCCTCGGATGGCGTGGGCCCACGCGTCGCCGTAGCCGGCCGAGCCACGCGGGTTGGCGTAGACGACCGCGTACCCGGCGCCCGCTTGCACCTGGAACTCGTCGAAGAACCGGTTGCCGTACTGGGTGAACGGGCCACCGTGGATGTTCAGGAGGGTCGGGTGCCGCTCCCCCGCTACTGCACCAACCGGGCGCATGACCCACGCGTCGACCTGGGTGCCGTCGGCCGACGTGGCCGTGAACCGCTCCGGCTCCGACAGTGCAACCTCCTGGGTGAGGGCACGCCCGATGGTGGTGAGCCGGCGCTCGTCGCTGAACAGCTCGACCTGTTCGGTGGCGGTGGTGGCGCAGTAGGCGATCGCCCCGCCCCTCGCGTCGAAGCCGGTGACCACCCGTTCGCCGGCGACGACCGGCTCGGTGTTGCGGTACAGGTGGGCGTTGCCCCGGTCTTCCAGCAGGAACAGGACGTCGTCGCCGTCCCACACCGGTTCGCGATGGCCGGAGGGCGGCGCGCAGTTGCGGTCGAGCTCGGCGGTGAGCATGGTGACCTCGCCACCGGCCACCTCGGCCACGCCGACGTGCGAGTTGGCCGCACCGAGGCGAGGGTCGTAAGCGAGGAAGGCGATGCGCTCGCCGTCGGGCGACCACGATGGTGCGCTACAGGACAGCACGGTGTCGGTAAGCCGCCGGGGCTCGCCGCCCGCCGCGTCGACCACCCACAGGTCGACAGCCCAGTCGAGGTCCCAGTCGGGATGCCGGGCCGAGGTGAACGCGAAACGGGTGCCGTCGGGCGACCAGGCGAAGCCCGTCTCCTCATAGTCGCCGTCGAGCACCTGCCGCGGCGAGGCCGAGCCGTCGACGGGCACCACGAACAGCCGCCGCTTGCGGTCGAACGTCCACCCCGCCCCGTCGACGCGGGCGAACAAGTGGCCGACCCGCCGCGCCGGTTGGTCCTTGGCCTTGGCGCTCGCGTACTGGCGCTCGTCGCGCCGGCGGGCCAGGAAGGCGAGGTGGGTGCCGTCGGGCGACCACGCCACCTCCTCGATCTCCTCGGGCCAGGTGACGACGGTGCTCACCTCGCCCGCGCCGAGGGGGATGGCGTGCAGCGTGCAACCTTCGTCGTCGCGGTGCGACGTGAAGGCCAGCACCCAGCCGTCGGGCGCCCACCGGGGACGGCCGTCGCGGCCCGCGCCCGAGGTGAACGGGCGAGGCGCCATCGAGCCGTCGAGCGGGCCCAGCCAGATGCGGCTGCGGTACTCGTTGGCCTCGACGTCGACGTGCACCACGGCGAAGGCGACCTGCTCGCCGTCGGGCGACACGCGAGGGTCGCCGACCGTGACGAGTCGCCCCACGTCGGCGGGGCGCAGGCCTGCCATCAGCCGCGCGCTCCACCCGTGAAGCTCCACGAGGCGAGGTGGATGCTCGGCACCCAGGTAGCGCCGTTGACCAGGATCCCGTCGTTGCCGATGCCGCGCACCTGCCCGGGGCCGAGGGCGTCGACGAACGACTGGGTGAAGCGCATGTTCGCCACCGCTCCCACCACCCGGCCGTGCTCGACGAGGAAGGTGCCGTTGCGGGTGAGGCCGGTCACCACCAAGGTCTTGGGGTCGAGCACGCGGGTGTAGTTCAACTCGGTGACGATGAGCCCTCGCTCCATGCCCGCCACCAAGTCGGCAGCGGACGCTTCGCCCGGCCGCAAAAACACGTTGCTCGCAACGGGCCCTTCACCGCCGCCGTTGGCATGCCCCGTGCTCTCCGCTTCCATCTTGCGAGCGCTGCGACGGTCGTGCACGACCGCTTCGGTGACGCCGTTGCGCACGAGGACCAGTGGGCGCTTCGGGGTGCCTTCAGCATCGAAGCACAGGCCGACGGCGCGCCGGTCGGTTACGTCGTCGACGAGGGTGATGCGCTCGTCGAACTGCTGCTCGCCGATGCGGGCGAACGACTGCTCCTCCACGAACGCCTTGCCGTTGAGGCCGTAGTACGCCAGGAACTCGACGACGTCGGCCACGGCCACCGGCGACAGCACCACCTCGTAGTCGCCCGGCTCGATGTCGCGGGGGTCGACCGCCCTGCGGGCGCGGTCGACGGCGAGGGAACCGATGACGTCGCCGTCGAGGTCGCCGAGGCGACTGCTGGAGCGATGGGCGCTGCCCGCCGAGGTCGTCGTTTGATGGATGCCGTCGACGATCGCCTCGGTCACCCGGGCCGCGGCCCGCTGGCCCGCGGTGTTGCCGAAGGCAACGGCAGTGCCCGACGTGGAGCAGTAGCCCGCCGCCTTCAGGTCGCGCGCCGCGTACACGAAGTCGCGCGCCACCGCGGCGCGTTCGTCGGGCGCCGCGTGGTCGGTGGCTTCGTCGTAGGAAGCGGTGGCGGGCACGGGCGCAGGCGGTGCCAGCCCGGGCCAGTCGGGATCCACGGGACGCAACTGCGCGGCGGCGATGGTGTCGTCGACCAGGCGGCGGAGGGCGTCGGTGCGGGTGGTAGCGGCCGAGGCCAAGCGCCCTTCGACCGCCACCAACAGGTCGATGCGCCGCACCTGCTCGCCCACGTTCTGGTGGATGAACGAGTTGGCGAAACGGGTCAACGACGAGGCGCCGACGGTGGCGGTCACCGCCGCCTCGGCGCGGCCGTCTACGAGTTGCAGCACGGCGTCGCACAGTTCCATGGGCTCGGTCAATGCACCCCAACCCTCACGTTGCGGAAGCGGGCGGGCACCGCCGGGTGGCCGGTGTGGCCGATCTGCAGAGGCTGGCCCTTGCCGCAGTTGGGCGTGCCCCACAGCACCCATTCGTCGCGGTTGCCGAGGCGGTCGAGCGAACCCCAGAACTGGGGCGTGATGCCGGTGTAGGTGGGGTTGCGCAGCATGCGGCCCAAGCGCCCGTCCTTGACCTCCCAGGCAATCTCGCAACCGAACTGGAAGTTGAGGCGCCGGTCGTCGATCGACCACGAGCGGTTGGTGGCCATGTAGATGCCGTGGTCGGTATCGGCGATCATCTCGTCGAGCGACGACTCCCCCGGCTCCAGGCCGACGTTCGTCATGCGGACCATGGGCAGGCGGTTGAACCCGTCGGCCCGCATCATGCCGCCCGGAGCCAGGCCCGCCAGCGCAGCCGACGTGCGCCCCGAGAGCACGCCGACCCACACGCCGTCGCGCACGATGTCGACCGCCTGGGCGGGCGTGCCCTCGTCGTCGTAGCCGAAGGTGCCGAGGGCGCCGACCAGGGTGGCATCGGCGGTGATGTTCATGAGCTCGGAGCCGTAGCGGAACGAACCAAGCGTGGAGAGGTCGAGGAACGACGTTCCCGCGAAGGCGGCCTCCCAGCCGAGGATGCGGTCGAGCTCTGTGGCATGGCCCACCGATTCGTGGATCTGCAACGCCACCTGGCTGCTTTCCAGGATGACGTCGCACACCCCGGCCGGGCACTGCGGCGCGCGCAGCAAGGCGACGGCTTCTTCGGCGATGCGGGGCGCATGGCCGAGCAGGTCGAAGCGGCGGATGACCTCGTAGCCACCCGTCTCCCACTGGCCGAACGACTGCGGGTAGGAGCGGCGCTGCGTCTCCGTCTCGCCCACCGCGGTGGCGTCGATCCAGCCGCCCGACTCCACGATGTGCTGGGAGATGCGGTGGCCCTGGCTCGACACGAACCACTTGTCGATGTCGAAAAAGCCCATCGCCGCCCGCGACAGGGCCACGCCGTCGACCTCGCCCATGAGGCGGGTGGCCTCCACCAACAGGTCGGCCTGCTCGGAGAGCGACACGGCCAGCGGGTCCTCGACGTGGGGCGTCTCGTAGTGGTCCTCCAATGCGTCGCCCACGGCCAGCGACAGTGGCCGGGTGGCCACGCTGGCCGAAGCACGGGCGATGGCCGCGGCCGTCTCGCCCGCCCGGCGTGCGGCGGCGATGTCGAGGTCGGGGGTGGCGTAGAACCCCCACGACGAGCCGATGAGGGCGCGCACGCCCACGCCCGCCGACTCCTCCTGTTGGAGCCCTTCGACCACTTGGTCCTGGGCCAGGAGCCTGCGGGTGCGGCTCACCATGACGCGCGCGTCGGCGTAGGTCGCTCCCGCCGCGAGCGCTCCTTCCACCGCCGCCTGCGCGTAGTCGAACACAGCCGCCTAGGCGGTCCCGCTGGGGCCGCCGCCCGCGCCGAGGATGGCCTGCGCTGCGGCCAACCGGGCGATGGGCACCCGGAACGGCGAGCAGCTCACGTAGTTGAGCCCGACCTCGGCGAACAGCTCGATCGACTCCGGGTCGCCGCCGTGCTCACCGCACACGCCGAGCTTGATGTCGGGCCTGGTAGCCCGGCCTCGCTCGACGGCGATGCGCACCAGTTCGCCCACGCCGCTCTTGTCGAGGGTGTCGAAGGGGTTGCGCTTGAGCAGGCCCTGCTCCAGGTACTCGCTCATCATGCGGCCTTCGACGTCGTCGCGGCTGAAGCCGAACGTCATCTGGGTGAGGTCGTTGGTGCCGAAGCTGAAGAAGTCGGCCTCCTCGGCGATCTCGTCGGCTCGGATGGCAGCGCGCGGCGTCTCCACCATGGTGCCGATGGTGACGTCGATGGGCTTCTTCACGCCCTTGGTGGCCTCGGCGATGGCAGCCTCGACCCACGAGCGGGCCAGGCCCAGCTCCTCACGGGTGACGGTCAAGGGGATCATGACCTCGACCACCGGCTTGCCACCCTTCTTCACCCGAGCGGCGGCGGCCTCCATGAGGGCGCGCACCTGCATGGCGTAGAGGCCGGGCTTGATGACACCGAGGCGGACGCCACGGGTGCCGAGCATGGGGTTCATCTCGTGCCACGAACGGGCGGCGTCGTAAAGCTTGCGCTCCTCGGCCGACAGCCCGGTGGTGGCTTCCTTGACGGCCAGCTCCTCGGTCGACGGGAGGAACTCGTGCAGCGGCGGGTCGAGCAGGCGCACGGTGACGGGCAAGCCGTCCATGGCTTCGAGGATCTCTTCGAAGTCGGCCTTCTGGGCCTGGCGCAGGGTCTCCAGCGCCGCTTCTTCCTCGGCGGGCGAGTCGGCCAGGATCATGGCCCGGACGATGGGCAGGCGGTCCTCGCCCAGGAACATGTGCTCGGTGCGGCACAGGCCGATGCCTTCGGCGCCGAACTGGCGGGCGTTGGCGGCGTCGGGGCCGTTGTCGGCGTTGGCCCGCACGGCCATCGTGCCCTTGCGGATGGCGTCGGCCCATGTGAGCACCGTCTCGAACTGCTCCGGCGGGCGGCCGCTGATGACTTCGACGGCGCCGAGCACGATCTCGCCGGTGGTGCCGTCGAGGGAGATGACGTCGCCTTCCTTGACAGTGACGCCGCCGGTTGTGAACTCCTTGCCCTTGATCTTGACGGCCTCGGCCCCGACCACGGCGGGCTTGCCCCAACCGCGGGCGACGACGGCGGCGTGGCTGACGAGGCCGCCGCGGGCGGTGAGGATGCCCTCGGCCACGATCATGCCGTGCACGTCTTCGGGGCTGGTCTCGCTGCGCACGAGCACGACCTTCTCGCCCCGCTCGGCCGCGTCGGCGGCGTCGTCGGCGGTGAAGTAGACCGCACCGACCGCCGCACCGGGCGAGGCACCCAGGCCCTTGGCGATGACGGTGACGTCCTTGCTGGCGAACTGCGGGTGCAGCACCTGCTCCAGGTGCTCGGCGGTGACTCGCTGCACGGCCTCGGCCTTGGTGATCTTCCACTTCCGGCCGGTTGTCATCTCCACGGCCATGCGAAGGGCGGCCACGCCGGTGCGCTTGCCGACGCGGGTCTGCAGCATCCAGAGCTTGCCCTGGTCGATGATGAACTCGGTGTCGCACATGTCGCGGTAGTGCTTCTCGAGCCGCTCGAAGATGCCGAGCAGCTCCTTGTAGATCTTGGGCCAGCGGTCCTGCAGGGCCGAGAGGGGCTCGGTGTTGCGGATGCCCGCCACCACGTCTTCGCCCTGGGCGTTGACCAGGAAGTCGCCGTAGGCCCCCGCCGCACCGGTGGCCGGGTCGCGGGTGAAGCCCACGCCGGTGCCGCTGTTGTCGTCGCGGTTGCCGAAGACCATGGCCTGCACGTTCACCGCGGTGCCGAGGTCGTGGCTGATCTTCTCCCGCACCCGGTAGGCGATGGCCCGGGGGCCGTTCCACGAGGCGAACACGGCCTCGATGGCGCCCCGCAACTGGTCGGCGGGCTCCTGCGGGAAGGCCTTGCCGGTGTGGCGGAAGACGACGTC
This sequence comes from Acidimicrobiales bacterium, assembly GCA_035536915.1. Classification (NCBI taxonomy): domain Bacteria; kingdom Bacillati; phylum Actinomycetota; class Acidimicrobiia; order Acidimicrobiales; species Acidimicrobiales bacterium. The sequence continues at coordinate 39,359 of DATLNE010000010.1, read as the reverse complement.
CTTGTAGCGCAGGCACAGGCGGCGCAGGGTGTCGGGTGTGATGTCGGAGTCGGCGGTGGCGCCGTCCCACTCCTTGGCCGTGTCGAGCAGGCGCTCGAACTCCTCGCCCTCGAGGTCGAGCACGATGCGGGCGTACATGGCGATGAAGCGGCGGTAGGAGTCGTAGGCGAATCGCTCGTCGGTCTGCTTGGCCAGGCCTTCCACCGACTCGTCGTTGAGGCCGAGGTTCAAGACGGTGTCCATCATCCCGGGCATGGAGAACTTGGCGCCCGAGCGCACCGACACGAGCAGCGGGTCGGCAGGGTCGCCGAGGCGCTTGCCCATCTGCTTCTCCAGTTTCTTAACGGCCTTGCCTACCTCGTCGGTGAGGCCGTCGGGCCAGCCACCGGTCATGTAGTCGCGGCAGGCGTCGGTCGAGATGGTGAAGCCCGAGGGGACGGGAAGGCCGAGTACCGACGTCATCTCCGCCAGGTTGGCGCCCTTGCCTCCGAGGAGGTCCTTGAGACTCATGGGCGGCTTGCGATGCTTGTGGTCGAAGGCGAAGACGTACGTCATGCGCCGGAGCCTACCCAGAGGCGTCCAGGCGACGTACGAGCCGCTTGGACGCCGTGATGCGGTAGGCGGTCTCCAACAACTCGGCCACCTCTCCCCAGTCCTCGACCCGGTCGAATCGGATGCCGATCCAGCCGTACCGGGCCACGAACGGCGGTGCCACGTACCACGGTCGTTCGAGGAGGGCGGGGCGTTCGGCTTTGTCGGCCCGGCAGGCGATGCCCGCCTCGTCGACGCCCGCGAAGCTTCTCCGCCCGACCATGTATGTGCGATTGCCCCGCCAGTCGACCTCGACCACTTCGGGGAACCCGAGCAACGTGGCCACGGCGCGCTCGATCACGATCGGGCGCTACAGCGTCAGGCGCCCGCGCAGTTCCTCGACCAACGAGTCGATGGGCACCCGCACCTGCTCCAACGAGTCGCGGTCGCGGATGGTGACGGCGCGGTCCTCCAACGTCTCGAAGTCGACGGTCACGCAGAACGGCGTGCCGATCTCGTCCTGGCGCCGGTAGCGGCGGCCGATCGACTGGGTCTCGTCGTAGTCGCACATCCAGTGCGGTTGCACCAGGCCGAGCACCTCGCGGGCCACTGGCGTGAGCGTGTCCTTCTTGGACAGCGGGAGCACGGCCACCTTGTACGGCGCCAACCGGTGATGCAGCCGTAGCACCGAACGGGCCTCGCCGCCGACCTCGTCCTCGGAGTAGGCGGCGATGAGGAAGGCCATCATCGTGCGGGTGGCGCCCGCCGCGGGCTCGATCACGTGGGGCACGTAGCGCTCGTTGGAGGCTTGGTCGAAGTACTCGAGCCGCTCGCCGCTCGCCGCGCCGTGGGCCTTGAGGTCGAAGTCGGTGCGGTTGGCGATGCCTTCGAGCTCGCCCCAGCCCCAGGGGTAGAGGAACTCCACGTCGGCCGTGCCCGCCGAGTAGTGCGACAGCTCCTCGGGGTCGTGGTGGCGTAGGCGCAGCATGTCGGCGGGCATGCCGAGGTCTTGGTACCAGCGCATGCGTTCCTCGCACCAGTACTCGAACCACTTGGTGCCCTCGTCGGGCGGCACGAAGAACTCCATCTCCATCTGCTCGAACTCGCGGGTGCGGAAGACGAAGTTGCCCGGCGTGATCTCGTTGCGGAACGACTTGCCCATCTGGGCGATGCCGAACGGCGGCTTCTTGCGCGACGTCTGCTGCACCTGCATGAAGTTCACGAACATGCCCTGCGCCGTCTCCGGCCGCAGGTAGGCGACGTTGGCCGAGTCCTCGACGGGGCCGACGTAGGTCTGGAACATGAGGTTGAAGGCCCGGGCCTCGGTGAAGGTGCCTGTGCCCTCGCAGCTCGGGCAGGTTGTGACGTCGTCGAGCTGGTCCTCGCGGAAGCGTTCCTTGCACTTCTTGCAGTCGACCAACGGGTCGGTGAAGTTCTCCAGGTGGCCGCTGGCCTCCCAGATGCGGGGGCTCGACAAGATGGCGGCGTCGAGGCCGACCACGTCGTCGCGCAGCTGCACCATGGCCCGCCACCACGCCTCCTTGACGTTGCGCAGCATGAGCACGCCGAGGGGGCCGTAGTCGTAGGTCGACCGGAACCCGCCGTAGATCTCCGCGCTGGGGAAGACGAAACCGCGGCGCTTGCACAGGTTCACGACCTGTTCCATGAGGGTGGGGTCCGGCGACGACATAGCCGGCGAGGTTATCGGGCGGGCTCTCCAGCCGTTCCGGTCCGTGGATCCGGCGCCTGAGCGCCGGATTCACGGACCGGAACGGCTGGGGTGGGTCAGCCGCGGTCGAGCACGTGCAGCGAGCGCAGCCGCCGTTCGAGGTGCGACTCCATGGCCCGAGCGGCCAGGTGCTCGACCTCGAAGGTCGCTGCCGACGCGGGCTCGCTCAGCGCCTCGGCTAGCCCGCCGCCGAGGATGCGGCGCACCAAGTCGAGTGCCTCGGGGCTGATGGCCTGGCCTTGTCGGCAGCCCCGGCACAACACGCCGCCTTGGCCGATGTCGAAGGCCACGAGGTCGTCGGGCGCCCCGCACCCGGCGCACTGGTCGAGGAGCGGGTGGGCGCCTTCCACCGACAACAGCTTCCAGAAGAACGCAGGGACCACCAGCGGCGAGTCGTCGGCGGCCAACGCCCGCAAGGCGCCGACGAGCATGGTGTAGAGGCGGGGGTTGGGCTCGCGTTCCTGGGCCACCTGGTCGACGGCCTCCAGCAGCGACTGGGCCTTGCCCATGCGGTCGAGGTCGCCGCGGATGGCCGGGAAGTGGTCGATGGTCTCGGCCTGGGTGACGATGTCGAGCTCGCGGCCTTCGTAGAACTGCACGGCGACGTGGCTGCAGGGTTCGCACCGCGAGCCGAAGCGGCTCTTGGTCTTACGCACGCCCTTGGCCACCGCCCGCACTTTGCCGTGGGCTTGGGTCACAAACGTGACGATGCGGTCGGCCTCGCCCAAGCGGATCGTCCGGAGGACCACCCCTTGGTCGCGGTACAGCACTACGCCTCCAGGCCCCCGAAGCGGCGGTCACGGCGCTGGTACTCGCGCACCGCTTCGAACAGGTCCTGGCGCCGGAAGTCGGGCCACAGCACGTCGGTGAAAACCAGCTCGCTGTAGGCCAACTCCCACAACAAGAAGTTGGAGATGCGCACCTCGCCCGACGTGCGAACCACGATGTCGGGGTCAGGCATGTCAGGGTGGTAGAGGTGCGCGCGAATGGCTTTCTCGTCGATCTTGTCGGCCGGGGTCCCCTCGGCCACCAGCGCGCGCACGGCATCGACGATCTCCACCCGCCCGCCGTAGTTGAAGGCGAACGTCAGCGTCATGCGCCGGTTGTGCTTGGTCAGCTCGACCGTCTCGTCCATGCGCTTGAGCACCCGACGGGGCACCCGCCAGTCGCGCCTGCCCGCGAACCGCACCCGCACGCCTTTGTCGTTGAGCTCGTCGCGACGGGTGGCCAGCAGCCGCTCGTTGAAGCCCATGAGGTAGCGCACCTCGTCGACCGGCCGGCGCCAGTTCTCGGTGGAGAAGGCGTAGACGGTCAGCCACTTGATGCCCAGGTCGAGAGCGCCCTCGACGGTGTCGAACAACGCCTCCTCCCCCGCCGCATGGCCCTCGGTGCGCGGCAGGCCCCGCTTCTGCGCCCACCGCCCGTTGCCGTCCATGACGCAGGCGACATGGACGGGCAGCCGCCCGGAGTCGATGTCGTCGAGGTCCACGCCTCGGACGGTACTCGGCGCGCGCCCAGGGGTAAGTGCCAAAGGTGATCGATCGCCTGCTCGCGCCGTTTACCAGCCGATGGGCGTGGGCGGCGACGGCCCTGCGGGTGCAAAAGCGCTTCTCGGAGGTGCACGGCGGGTCGTTGGCCGCGGCGGTGACGCTGGCTGCGTTCCTGTCGCTGTTCCCGTTGCTGGTGGCTCTCACCGGCATCATCGGGTTCTTCTCGTCGCAGGCCAGCGACCTGCCCGGCGAGGTCATCGGTCGGCTTGGGTTGCGGGGCGAAGCGGCCAAGGCGGTGACGTCGGCCATCGACGCCGCCGAGCGAAGCCGCCGCACGGCAACGATCGTCGGCTTCGTGGGCCTCATGTGGTCCGGGCTCGGGTTGGTGGCCGCGCTGGAGCAGTCGCTCAACTCGGTGTGGCAGGTCACAGGGCGGGGGCTGAAGGACAAGCTCTACGGGTTGCTGTGGCTGGGAGGCGCCATCGTCATCTTCGGGGCGTCGTTCCTCCTGACGGCCGGCTTGCGACTGCTCCCCGGGCCCGCCGCCCCCGTCGTCCTCCTCGGGGCACTGGCCGTCGACGTGGTGCTGTGGCTCTGGACCCTCCACACGCTGTGCAACCGCCAGATCGGCTGGAAGGCCCTGCTGCCGGGCGCCTTGCTCGGGGCCGTCGGGCTGGAGCTGCTCAAGCTGCTCGGCGGCATCTACGTGCCCATGGCGGTGGCCGGGTCGTCGGCGCTGTACGGCTCCATCGGCGTGGTCTTCGCCATCCTGGCCTGGCTGCTGTTCTTCGGGCGCCTGGTCGTCTACGCCTCGGTCCTCAACGTGGTGCGCTGGGAAGAGGACCACGGCACGGTGACGGCGGAGATCGAACTGCCGCGGGTGCCCGGCACCGTGCCCGTGGCCGCCAGCCGCTCGGGCGACGCCGTTCAGGCCAGCTGAGGCAGCACCTCGGCGCCCAGCAGGCGGATGTGGTCGAGGTCGTCGAGGTCCATCACCTGCAAGTAGGCGCGGTCGGCGCCGAAGGCGGCCAGGTGCTCCACGATCTGCGCGGGCGTGCCCGCCACGTCGATCTTGTCGACGGGCTTGCCGATGGCCTCGGCCCGGCGCGCCACCTCGGCGTCGTCGGCCCCGCAGCACACTGTGACGGCGACGGAGAAGATCATCGTGGCCGGGTCGCGGCCCGCGGCCTCGCACGCTCGCCGCACTCGGTCGAACTGCGTGGCAGCGGCGTCCACGTCGTGGAACGGGGCGTTGAACTCGTCGGCGTAGCGGGCGGCCAGGCGCGGCGTGCGCACCGCGCCCCAGCCGCCGATCACGATGGGCAGCTTGTCCTGCACGGGCTTGGGCAGGCCCGGTGAGTCGGCCACCTGGTAGTGGGTGCCGTCGAAGGAGAACCGCTCGTTCGACCACATGCCGGTGATCACCGCGAGCTGCTCTTCCAAGCGCTCGAAGCGCTCCGCCGTGGGCGGGAAGGGGATGCCGTAGGCGCGGTGCTCGGCGTCGAACCACCCGGCGCCCAAGCCGAGCTCCGCCCGGCCGCCGCTCATGGCATCGACCTGGGCCACGGCGATGGCCAGCGGGCCCGGGTGCCGGAAGGTGGCCGAGGTGACCAGGGTGCCGAGGCGGATGCGCGACGTCTCGCGGGCCAGGCCCGCCAGCGTCACCCAACTGTCGGTGGGGCCGGGCAGCCCGTCGCCGCCGCCCATGCGTAGGAAGTGGTCGGAGCGGAAGAAGGCGTCGAAGCCTTCATCCTCGGCGACGCGGGCAACGGCGAGCTGTTGGTCGTACGACGCACCCTGCTGCGGCTCGGTGAAGATGCGAAGGAGCATCCCGCCACACTGCCCCAGAACGCGAACAAGGGCCGCCCCCCGAAGGGCGGCCCTTGCCTGAAGGAGTCGGGCCGTTACTTCTTGCCGCCCTTGGCCTTGCCGCTTGCCTTGGCCGCCGAGGTGGCCGGAGCTTCCTCGGTGGCGTGCTTCTTGCCCTGGTTGGAGCGGGCCACTTCCGACACGGCCTTGCCGTGGACGCCACCCTTGCCCTTGGGCGCGGTCTTGGCCGTCTCCGACACGTACTTGCCGTGGTTCTCGGGGTGCGCCTTGACGACGGGCTCCTCGACGACGACCTCGGACTCCTCGACGACGATCACTTCGCCACCGGTCTCGCTGCCGCCTTCCTCGACGACGACGACTTCGCCGCCCTCACCTTCGGTCGGCGTGACTTCGCCTTCGGTCGGGGCAATGACCTCGCCGCCGTCCGACGGGATTGTGACGGTCTCGCCCTCCTCGACGACGGTGTCGGTGGTGGTGGGCTCGCCGACCTCGGCGAAGGCCAAGCCGCCGCCCAGGGTGATGATGCCTGCCACCGACGCCGCGCCGAACTTGCCCAGCAAGGTCCCTACTCGCATTGTGTGTGCCTCTCTGTTGTCGTTTCGCCGTAACGACCCACGGAGGGCGATGCCGCTGCCCCCATTCGGTAGCCCCGCTGCCTCGCTGTTTCGAGGCCGGTTGCTTTGCGCACCCGGGTCGCCCCGGGGATGCCGTTTCGTGGGTACCCCCATCACATCGGGTGGTACGGGCCAGTCGCGGAGGGCCATTTGGCGAACCCCCCGGAGGGACTAGTCAGGCCACACCACACGAGCCGGCCCGGCCCGCCGCGGTACCGTCGCTGGGGTGGGCGTGGCGGAGGGAATGCAGCGAGTCGTCGGCGCCCTCGGCGCGGGCGAAGACCGGCCGGGCCAGCGGGAGATGGCCGAGGCCGTGGCCGCCGCCATCAGCGAAGAGCGCCACCTCGTCGTGCAGGCGGGCACCGGCACCGGCAAGTCGCTCGCCTATCTCGTGCCCGCGCTGCTGAGCGGCAAGCGCGTGGTCGTTGCCACCGCCACCAAGGCCCTGCAGGACCAGTTGGCCAACAAGGACCTGCCGTTCCTGGCCGCCCACCTCGGCGCCCCCTTCGAGTTCGCCGTGGTGAAGGGGCGGTCGAACTACCTGTGCCGCCAGCGGGCTCGGGAGGTGATGGGCGGCGACGACCAGTTGGAGCTCGACGACAACGTGGGCGACCTGGGCCGCGAGATCGCGCAGCTCATCGAGTGGGGGCGTACGTCGGCCACCGGCGATCGGGCCGAGTTGTCGTTCGAGCCCAAGCCGCGGGCATGGGCCGGCGTGAGCGTCAACGCCATGGACTGCCCCGGTGCGTCGCGCTGTCCGTCGGGCGAGGACTGCTTCGCCGAGCAGGCCCGCCAGCGGGCCGAGGTGGCCGACGTCATCGTCGTCAACACCCACCTCTACGGCGCCCACCTGGCGTCGGGCGGCCACGTGCTCCCCGAGCACGACGTGGTGGTGTTCGACGAGGCTCACGAGCTGGAGGACATCGCCGCCGCTTCGTTGGGGTTGGAGCTCGGCGCAGGCAGGTTCCGGTCGCTGGTACGCAACGCCCGGGCCGTGGTCGACCCCGCCGACATGCCCGCCCTCGACGAGCTCGACGGTGCCGGGCTGCGGCTGGAGAACGCACTGGCGCCGTTTCGCGGCAAGCGCCTGCCTTCGGGGCTGGGCGCCGAGGTGGCCGACGTGGTGCGACTGGCGGGCGAACGAGCAGCCAAGGCCTTGTCGGCCATTCGCAAGGGCGAGCCCGACGACCCCAAGCGGGCGCGGGCGATGCAGGCCGCAGGCCACCTGTCGGGCGACTTGGCCTTCGTGCTGGAGGAGCGAGCGGGTTATGTCAGTTGGGTCGAAGGCCCTGCGCACGCGCCGGTGCTGCGCATCGCACCGATCGACGTCGGTGAGCTGTTGGCCGACCGGCTGTGGGACTCGGTCACCGCCGTGCTCACCAGCGCCACCATCCCGCCCGCGTTGGGGGCGCGGCTCGGGCTGCCGCCCGATGGGCACACGGTGCTCGACGTGGGCAGCCCGTTCCCCTATGCCGAACACGCCATGCTCTACTGCGCCGCCCACCTCCCCGACCCCCGGGCGGCGTCGTACGAAGCCGCGCTGCACGAGGAGTTGGAGGCATTGCTGCGCTTGGCCGGTGGGCGGACGCTGGCGCTGTTCACGTCGTGGCGGGCCATGCAGGCGGCCGCCGAGGCCTTGCGCGACAAGGTGCCGTGGACGGTCCTCACGCAGTCGGACCTGCCGAAGCCCGCGCTGATCGAGGCGTTCTCCGCTGACGAGCACGCCTGCCTGTTCGCCACCATGGGCTTCTGGCAGGGCATCGACGTTCCCGGGGTATCGCTGTCGCAAGTGGTGATCGACCGCATCCCTTTCCCCCGCCCCGACGAGCCCCTCATGCAGGCCCGGCGCGACCGGGCGCGGGCCGCGGCGTTCCGAGAGGTCGACCTGCCGCGGGCGGCCACCATGCTGGCGCAGGGGGCAGGGCGGCTGATCCGCTCGTCGTCCGACCGCGGCGTGGTCGCCGTGCTCGACCCCCGCTTGGCCAAAGCCAACTACCGATGGGACCTGGTGCGGGCGCTACCGCCCATGCGCCGCACGCGCCACCGGGCCGACGTGGAGGCCTTTTTGGCGGAAGCGCTGGCGGGCCGACCCCTGTGAGTTGCGTCGTCTTCTTGCACGCCCATCCCGACGACGAGGCCATCTTCACCGGGGGCACCATGGCGCTGCTGGCCCGGGCGGGCGTACGGGTGGTGCTGGTGGTGGCGACGGGCGGCGAGCTGGGTGGAGCGACGGCCGAGCAGCGCATGGCCGAGACGTGCGCAGCGGCCGGGTTGTTGGGAGTGGCGCGGGTCGAGTTCCTGCGCTGGCGCGACTCGGGCATGGCGGGCGACCCCGGGAACGAGGCGCCCGATGCGTTCTGCCGGGCGCCGCTCGAGGACGCGGCGCAGGCGGTGGCAGCCGTGTTGTCGGAGGAGTCGGCCGACGCCTTCGTGACGTACGACGAGTGGGGCATCTACAGGCACCCCGACCACGTGCAGGCCCACTTCGTGGGGCGCCGGGCGTGCGAGCTGGCCGGTGTCGACGTGCGCTACGACGCCACGGTCGACCGCGAGTACCTGCATTTCGTGGAGACGCACTTGGTGGTGGAAGCGGGCGGGGGCAGGGTCGAGGGCCTGGGCTTGGCGGCGTCGACCATCGGCATGCCCACGCTGCTCATCGACCTGGCGGTCGACGTGCGCTCGGTGCTCGACGTGAAACGGGCGGCCATGGCCGCCCACGGCAGCCAGATCCCCGAGACTGCCGCGGTCATGCAGCTACCGGTGCAGGCCTTCGGCGCCGTGTACGGCTACGAGTGGTTCGCCCGCCACGGCCCGGTGGGGCCACTGGACGCACTCCCGAGTACATAAGACCTGCGGAGCGACCGCCGACGGGCGTGCCGGTTCTCAGCCTGCGGTGGAGAGCGGCTCCGTGATCCCCAGCAAGTGCTTCCGGAGGAATTCGATCTGCCGGGCGCGTGCCTTCTGACGCCATTGCGGCTGGTACATCTCGTAGTGCGTGGTGGGGTACTCGTCGGCCTCACCGCGAGGTGCGCGACGAGCGAGCTCGCGGGTGAGGTAGATCGGCGCCTCGGTGTCGCCTTCGGCGATCGTGACGAGCAGCGGAGCCGCGACCTTGTGCGCGACCTTGACCGGCTTGACCCCGAGAAGGTCGAACACGATACGGGGAGCCACCTGGTTCTTCCACGTTCTTGCGTGCTCGGGGTCGAGGGACTCGACGACCGTCATCGCGTGGGGATCCACCAGGATGGCCCCTTCGTCCGCGCTGCCGATGGCCTCGACGTAAAGCGGCGACCGACCGAGCATCCCGCGCAGCCGGTCCTTGAGCGCCAGCCACATGATCTTGCGGACTTGTGCTTTCGTTCGGCCGACCGACTCCTTCGGGGGGCCCGCATACGGGATCTGTGCCACCACCGCAGCGACCTTCGGGTCGTCCGCGGCGATGAAGATCGTGTGCGTACCGCCGAGCGAACTGCCCCACAGGCCGATCCGATCGGCGTCGATCTCGTGTCGCGACCGCGCGTAGCCGATCGCCGCTCGCCAGTCCTCGCGTTGTCCCTTGATGTCGATGATCTGCCGGGGTGATCCGCCGCTCTCCCCGAAGCTGCGGTAGTCGAAGGTCAACACGGCGATCCCCGCGCCGACAAAATCCCCGGCGTGGGCGGTGAGAAGCCCCTGGGTGCCACAAAAGCCGTGCCCCATCACGAGGCACGCGTGCGGCGGGCTCTCGTTCCTCGGCAGGTAGAGGTACCCGACGACCTCCTCGCCATTCGCCGTGAAGGTCACCCGTTCGGGGGTTACATCGGCACTTGCGTCCCTCGCCTCGGCATTCACCTGCACGTACCTCCCGGACAATCGGCTCCCAGCAGGCATCGAAGCAGGAAGTCGTGGCGATCACATGTCGTGATAACCCTGGAAGTAAGAAAACGGTGAAGCCTTCGCCGTCCACCTAGTACCCCAGGCGCTCCAAGGCCTTCGTCCGGTCCTGCCAGTCCTTGTCGACCTTGACGAACAGCTCCAGGTAGGCGCCTTCCGGCAACTGCGCCCGGGCCCGGATGCCGACCTCTTTCAACACGCAAGCGTTCTTGCCGATGACGATCCCCTTCTGGGAGTCGCGCTCGACGATGATCTCGCAGCGGATGCGGGGCCACTCCCACTCGGTCACCCGGCAGGCGATGGAGTGCGGCACCTCTTCCCGGGTCACGGCCAGCAACTGCTCCCGCACCAACTCGGCCACCCAGAAGGCCTCGGGCACGTCGGTGATCATGTCGTCGGGGTAGTACTTGGGCCCCTCAGGCAACCGGCTCTCGATGGCGTCGACCAACTCGTCGAGGCCATCGCCGCTCTTGGCCGACACCGGGAAGTACTCGGCCAACTCGAGTCCGCCCGCGGCCGTCAACTGCTGGAGCACCTCGTCACGCGACGCCTTGTCGATCTTGTTGACGACGCACAACGCGGTCGGCGGCACACGAGCCGCCACGAACCGGTCGCCGCGCCCGAGCGGTGCTGTGGCGTCGATCACGAACAGCACCACGTCGACGTCGCCCAGCGCCCCGACGGCGGTGTCGTTCAAGCGCTCGCCCAACACGGTGCGGGGCTTGTGGATGCCCGGCGTGTCGACGAAGACGATCTGCGAGTCGGGCCGGTTGAGCACGCCTCGCACCTGGGTGCGCGTCGTCTGCGGCTTGTCGGAGACGATCGACACCTTGGTGCCGAGGATGCGGTTCAGCAGCGTCGACTTGCCGACGTTGGGCCGCCCGATGAACGTGGCGAACCCCGACTTCACGACGACAGCGATTCCGCTTGCGACTGCGCGTCGGCATCGACCTTGGCGATGCGCACGCGGCCGATGCGCCGGCCCTGCACCTTCTCCGCCGTCAGCCGGTAGCCGTCGACCGCGACCGACTCGCCGTCGGTGGGCACGTGGCCGAGCAGGTTGAACACCAACCCCCCCACCGTGTCCCAGTCGCCCGACGGCATGGCCGTGTGCAGCAGGTCGTTGACCTCGTCGATGGGCATGCGGGCGTTGACCCGCACGTCGCCGTTGGGCAGCTTCTCGATGTTGGCTTCCTCGACGTCGAACTCGTCGACGATCTCGCCCACCAGTTCCTCGATGAGGTCTTCCAAGGTGACCAGGCCCGCGGTGCCGCCGTACTCGTCGATGACGATGGCGATGTGGAACTTGTCGTGCTGCATCTCCCGCATGAGCTCGTTGACCCGCTTGGTCTCCGGCACGAAGTGCGCTTCGCGCACCAGCGAGCGCACCTCGATGTCGGAGCGGCCTTCACGCTCGGCCCGCATGAGGTCCTTGGTGAAGACGATGCCGCAGATGTCATCGATCCCCTGCTCGTAGACGGGGATGCGCGAATAGCCGGCGGCCATGGCCACTTCCATGACGTCACCGATTCGGTCGCGGCCTTCGACGGCAACCATGTCGGGCCGGGGCACCATGACCTCGCGGGCCACCGTGTCGCCGAACTCGATGATCGAGTGGATGAGCGCCCGCTCTTCCCGCTCGATGACGTCCTCTTCGAGGGCGACGTCGACGGTGGCCAGCAGTTCCTCCTCCGACACGAACGGGCCTTGCTTCAAGCCCTTCCCCGGCAGGATCCAGTTCGACAGGCCGATGAGCCCGCGGGCCAGCAGTCGCACGGGCGGGAAGTTGGTGATGGCCGAGACCACGGGCGCCGAGATCAGCGCGGCGCGTTCGGTGTGTTGCACCGCCCACGTCTTGGGTGCCGCCTCGGCGAACACGAAGACGACGACGACCTCGAAGAACGTGGCGATCGCCACGCCGACTGCGCCGAACAGGCGCTCGGACAACACGCCGACGAGGGTGGCCGAGACCAGGTGGCACACGAGGATGATCAGGAGGATGGGGTTCAGGAAGCGCTCTGGATGGTCGACCAGGTGCGCGAGCAGGCCGGCCCCCCGGCGGCCTTCCTCCTGAAGGGTCAGCGCCTTGACTCGGTTGATGCGGGTGAGGCTGGTCTCCGCCAGCGCCAGGAAGGCGGCCGTCAGCACGAGGCCGACGATGGCCACCAGCATGGCTATGTCTGTGCCGGTCATCCTTGGCCGCCCGCGCGGTGGAACTTCTCGAGCAGTTCCTGCTCACGCCGTTCCATCTGGGCCGCTTCCTCCTCGTCGACGTGGTCCATGCCCATCAGGTGGAGGATGCCGTGCACCAGCAGCAGGGCAAGCTCGTCGTCGTAGGTGCCCGCGTGCGTGGGGGCGTTGCGCTCCGCCACCGCAGGGCAGATGACCACGTCGCCCAACAGGGTGGGCAGGTCGGTGGCCTCGCCGGGCACCACGCCAGGGCCCGAGCCGCCGGAGTCGGGCGAGCGACCGCCTTCGGGCGGGTCCTCGTCGATGGGGAAGGCCAACACGTCGGTGGGCCCGTCCTTGCCCAAGAACCGCTTGTTGAGATCGGCGATGGTTTCCTCGTCGACGAACAACAACGACAGTTCGGCACTGCCCCGCACGCCCTCGGCGTGGAGGACCTTCTCGGCCAGTGTCACCCAGCGCAACGACTCGACGGGGTGCGACGACTGCTCGTCGGCCGCGAAGACGGCAACGCCCATCAGAAGGGCCTCCACAGACGCATTAGGGCTTCATCCCCATCGACTGGGCGGTCTCGTAGGCGTTGACGATCTCTTGCACGATGCGGTGGCGCACGACGTCCTTCGAGCCCAGCCGTACGAATGCCAGCCCGTCGATGTCGCCCAGGATCTGCTCCAGGTTGATCAGGCCCGACTTGCCGCCGTCGAGGTCGATCTGGGTGACGTCGCCGGTGACGACCGCCTTCGAGCCGAAGCCGATGCGGGTGAGGAACATCTTCATCTGCTCGGGCGTGGTGTTCTGCGCTTCGTCGAGGATGATGAAGCTGCTGTTGAGGGTGCGTCCCCGCATGAACGCCAGCGGCGCGATCTCGATGGCGCCCTTCTCGATCAGCCGCCCCACGGCCTCGGTGCCCAGCATGTCGAACAAGGCGTCGTAGAGCGGCCGCAGGTACGGGTCGATCTTGGCCATCATGTCGCCGGGCAGGAAGCCGAGCCGCTCCCCCGCCTCGACGGCGGGCCGGGTCAGGATGATGCGTTCCACCTGCTTGGCCTGCAGCGCCTGCACCGCCAGCGCCACCGCCAGGTACGACTTGCCGGTGCCGGCGGGGCCGATGCCGAAGGTGATGACGTTCTCGAGGATGGCGTCGGTGTAGCGCTTCTGGCCGCTGGTCTTGGGCCGCACGGTCCGTCCCCGGGCCGACTTGAGCACCTCGGCGGTCAGCACCTCAGACGGGCGTTCGTCGGCCTTCACCATGTCGATGGTGCGGGCCACGTTGGCCCGGTCGAGGGGGTGGCCCTGTTCGAGCAGCAGCCGTAGCTCGTCGAACAAGCGAGCGGCCCGCTCCACGTCGGCGCCCGCAACGGTGATCTCGTTGCCCCGCACATGGATGGCCGTGCCCGCGAACGCGTCCTCGATGAGGCGAAGCAACTCATCACGATGGCCGAGAAGACCGGCCATGAGATGGTTGGGGACGGAGACGGTGACCTGGGTGGCGGACACGGAGCGTTCTGGCAACAGGGTACGTCAGCCCGGAGGCCAACTCATGCGACGCCCGCCGATGACGTGCATGTGGAGGTGGGGGACGCTGTTGAGCGCGTCGTCGCCGACGTTGAACACGAGCCGGTAGCCGCTGCCGTCGATGCCTTCCGAGCGGGCCACCTCTTGGGCCGTGGCGAACATCTCGGCCAACAGGTCGCCGTCGTCGGCACCGATCTCGGCGGCGTTGGCGATGTGGCGGCGAGGCACCACGAGGACGTGGGTGGGCGCCGTCGGCTCGATGTCGCGAAAGGCGTAGGTCGCCTCCGTCGAGTGCACGGCCGTCGACGGGATGTCGCCCGCGACGATCTTGCAGAACAGGCAGTCGCTCACGGCACGAACGTACTCGGTAGGGTCCGGACCGCCATGGACGACGTCGAACGCCTCCTTGCCGACCTGGCCAGATGGACCGGGGACCGGCGGGCCGCCGACGAAGCTCGCTCGCGCAGCGAAGAAGCGTGGCTCCGGCGCCAAGCCGACGAGGAGGCCCGCTTCACCGGGCTCGTGCTCGACTTGGCCGAGCAAGGCGCCGCCGTCACCGTGCAGACCACGGCAGGGCGCCGGCATCACGGCACGGTGGTTGCGGTGGCCGACGACTTCCTCGTGCTCGACGCCCACCGTCCCGTGCTGCTCGCCTACCGGGCCGTGGCCGTGGTGCGCTCGACCGCGGGCGTGGCGGGCGCCACCCGCGTCGCCCCGCTCGGCACCCGACTGGTGCACGCCTTGGCGGGGATCGCCGCGGAACGGCCGCGGGTACTGGTGGTGGTCGACGGCAACGACGCCTTGCACGGGGAGTTGCGCTCGGTGGGCCGCGACGTGCTCGCCTTGCGCCTCGACGGGGCCGACGGGGCGGCGGCCCATGTGCGGCTCGACGCAGTGAGCGAAGTGACGCTGCTCGGCTGACGCCACGAGCCGAGCCGATAGGCGAGGCGACCAATTTGCACAGCGTCTGTCTCGCGGCCGCAGGCCGTCGAGAACGACCAACGGCGTGCGGCGGGTGCCCTATCCGCGCGACTCCTACGCGTCGGTGGGCTTGGGCTCGGGGTACAGGTGGCCGAGCGAGCCCGGCTGGATGCGCACGCTCTCGATGAACGACGCCACGTCGTCCTCCTTGATGCGGATGACCCGGCCGATCTTGTAGGCGGGCAGCCGCCCCTCGTCGACGAGGCGGTACAGCGTGCGCAGGGTCACCCCCAGACGCTCGCTTGCCTCCGCAGTGCTCAGCCAGCGCGACTCCGGCATATGCCTCACCCTACCCCGTGCTCGGTTTGCTGTACCTCATGTCTTTCCGTGCTGCTAGGTTTCCTGCCCGCGGGGCGCCTGGGAGGGATGGCGCCAAGGCTGGGGGAAAGGTCGTGGACGGGGGCGAGGAGCAACGATCTGTACGACGACGGCGCCCGTTGCCGGGCAGCCGGGCCGTCGTCGGGGGTTTTCTGGTGGCAGTGGCTGCCGTGGGCACGTTCGCCGTGGCCGCGGGCGCGGGCGACGACAGACGGGCGCCGTACGTCGTCGCTCGTGACGACTTGGCCGTCGGCCATCGCATCACGACCGACGACTTGGCGATGGCACCGGTCGACGCGCCCGCCTTCGTCGCCGAACGGGCCTTCCGCCGCACCGACGACCTTGTCGGCGCCGTGGTGGTGGGACCGGTGGCACGCGGCGAACTGGTGCAAGCGGGATCGGTGCTGCGCGATGCGCCGGAAGGCCGGCAGGTGTCGTTCCCCGTCGAGGCATCGCGAGCGCTCGACGGCAACCTGCAAGCGGGCGAGGCCGTCGACATCCTCGTGACCTACGGAACGGGCGAGCACGCCAAGACCGCCGTCGTGGCCCGGCGGGCGCGGGTGGTGCGGCTGCGTCGTCCCAGCGGCACGTTGTCGGACGGCCGCAACGTGGTGGCCACCGTCTCCGTCGACACCGACGACCAGGCCGCCGCCGTAGCCCACGCCGCTGGCGCGGGCACCGTCACGATCGTGCGGGTGGGACGCACGTCATGAAACACGAGCGTTATGTCGTGCTGGGCCTGGCGTCGGCCCGAGCCGAGTGGTTCCGCGCCGTCGCCGCGTGGGCCAACGCGGCGTCGCTGCCCGCCGACTTCGTGAAGTGCGTGTCGATCGAAGAGGTGCGAGCCCGCTTGGCCTCAGGGCGCCCGCTGTCGGCGGTGCTGGTCGACGGACGGTTGCCCGCCGTCGACCGCGACCTGGCCGACCGGGTGCGCACGGCGGGCGCCGCCTTGCTGGTCGTCGACGACGGCCGGGGCGGCCGCGACTGGCACGGCATCGGCGTCTCGCGCGTGCTGCCCGCCAGCTTCGACCGCCGCACGTTGCTCGACGCCTTGGCCGCGTGCGCGCCGCCGGTGTCACGGGCCGAGGCGTTGCCGGGCGATCCCGTCGCGGCGGTGCCGGCGCCCTCGGGTTCGGTGGTCGCCGTGTGCGGGTCGGGGGGCACCGGAGCGTCCACCGTGGCCATCGCCGTGGCCCAGGGCCTCGGCGGGGTGCTGGCCGACTTCGCCCTGCACGCCGAACAGGCGGCGCTGCACGACGCCCGCGACGTGATGCCAGGGGTGCAGGAGCTCGTCGAAGCCTTTCGCCTGGGACGGCCCGAACCCCGGGAGTTCACCTTCGCCGTCGAGGAACGGGGCTACGACCTCTTGCTCGGGTTGCGTCGAGCGCGGGCGTGGTCGACGTTGCGGCCTCGCGCCTTCGAAGCGGCGCTCGACGCGCTGCGCGTCGCCTACCCGTTCGTCGTGTGCGACATCGACCCCGACGTGGAAGGCGAAGACGAGGGCGGCTCGGCCGACGTGGAGGACCGTAACGTCATGGCCCGCACGGTGCTGCGGGTGGCCGACGCCGTGGTCGTGGTGACCTACCCGGGCATGAAAGGGCTGCACTCGTTGCTGCGGGTGCTGGCCGACCTGCGGGCCTTTGGCGTGCCCGCCGAACGGCTGGTGCCGGTGGTGAACCGGGCACCACGCTCGCGCCGGGCTCGCGCCGAGGTGGCCGCCGCCTTCGGCTCGCTCGTCGGCCCCACGGCGCTGGCCGCGCCGCTCTTCCTGCCCGAGCGCAACGTCGACGACGCCTTGCGCGACGGCGTGCGCCTCCCGCCAGCGTTGGTGGCACCGCTGGTGGGTGCCGTCGAGGTGCTGGGCAGTCGCACGGTGTTCCCGCGCGAGCCCGAACGAGTGGCGACCGGCTCGCTGGCCGCGTGGTCGTTCGACGAGGAGGCCGCGGGATGACCCTCGACGTGTCGCCGCTGGTGGAGATCGAACGGGCCGTGCAGGAGCGGGCCAAGGCCATTGCTCTCGACGGCGCCGACAACGGCGAGGCGCTACGGGCGTTGATCGACGACGAGGTGGCCCGCTGGTCGCTCGACCATGCCCGGGGGCTGCGGCCCTTCGACGTCGCCGATCCCGTCGGCGTGGCCGAGCGGGTGTACCGCAACGTGGCCGAGTACGGCCCGTTGACGCCGCTGCTGGCCGACGACGACGTGTGGGAGATCATGGTCAACGCGCCGTCGGAGATCTTTGTGAAGCGCCATCGAGGTACGTCGGGCTACCACCACGAGGGCTTCCACGACGACGACCACGTCGTGCGCACGTTGACCAAGATCCTCGACGACGCGTCCGGCTCGCACCGCAAGCTCGACCCGGCCGAAGGCTTGCAGGACGCCCAACTCGACAGCGGGGCGCGTATCCACATCGTGCACGGCGACATCGGCCGCGACGGCCACGTGCTGGTGAACATCCGCAAGTTCACCGGCGTCCCGTATCGCTCGCTGGACGAGCTGGTCGAGCGCGACATGCTCGACCGCCACGCCGCCGACTTCCTGCGCGCCGCGGTGCGAGCGCGGCTGTCGATCGTCTTCGCCGGTTCGCCCGGGTCGGGCAAGACGACCTTGCTGTCGTGCTGCGCCGCCGAGCTCGACCCGTCGTTGCGGGTGGTCGTCGCCGAAGAGGTGTTCGAGGTCGACGTCCCCCTGCCGAACGTGGCCCAGTTGCAGACGCGGCCCGCCCGGCGCGACCGGCCCGAAGTCGACCTTCGGCGGTTGGTAGCGGGCTTCCTGCGCATGGCGCCCGACGTCGCCATTGTCGGAGAGGTCCGCGACCGAGAGGCCCTCCCCCTTCTGTTGACCCTGTCGTCGGGCGTCAAGGGCTACACCACCATCCACGCCGGTTCCGCCCGCCAGGCGCTGACCCGGCTGCGCTTCATCTGCCAGTTGGCCGAGACGAGCAACGAGTTGCCCATGTCGGCGCTGTCGTCGTTGGTGAGCGAAGCCGTCGACGTCGTGGTGCATTGCGCCCGCAACGGCGATCGGGTGCAGGTCATGGAGATCGCCGCCGTCGAGGACTTCCAAGGCGGACGGGAGTCGATGGCCTTCACGGTGAGCGAACTGTTCCGCCGGGAGCGGCCTGATGCGCCCTTGCGCTGGACGGGCGACGTGCCGACCCGGGCGCGACGGGCGCTGGAGGCAGCGGGTTACGACGTGCGCCGACTGCTCGATCCCGAGGCGGTGCGGGTGTGATGCCCGCCGCGCTCGCCCTGCTCGCCGCCTACGGCACGTACCTCGTGGTGACGGCCGTGCTGTTCGGCTGGCGCGGGCTCGGCGTGGCGCCCCGCCTCACAGCTCACAGTCGCCGTTGGCCGCGCCCGAATGCGGCCCAACTGGGGCCGGTGCTCGTGCTGTTCGCGGTGGGCGCCGCGGTCGGCTTCACCTTGTTCGGTGGCCTGTTGCCTGCGGCAGTAGCGGGTGGGTTCGCGTCGACGTTCCCCGCGGCGTCCGAGCGGGCCCGTGCGGAGCGGCGCCGCGCGGTGGCGCGCGACGCGTGGCCTCGCATGATCGAGGAAATCCGCCTGCAGGTCGGCTCAGTCGGCCGGTCGGTGCCGAACGCGCTCTTCGAAGTGGGCAGGCGGGCGCCCGACGAGTTGCGCGAGGCCTTCGCAGCGGCCGAGCGGGAGTGGCATGTGTCGACCGACTTCGCCCGCACCGTCGCCGTCCTGCAGGGCGCCCTCGGCGACGCCACGGCGGATGCCACGTTGGAGACGCTGCTGGTGGCGCATGAGATCGGCGGCAGCGACGTCGACCGTCGCCTGGCGGCGTTGGCCGAGGACCGGGTGCACGAGCTGCGCGGCCGCAAGGATGCCGAGGCCGAACAAGCGGGCGTGCGCTTCGCCCGGCGCTTCGTGCTCGTGGTACCGCTCGGCATGACGCTGGCCGGGCTGTCGATCGGCACCGGCCGGGCTGCGTACCAGACCTCGGCCGGGCAGCTTGCCGTCGCCTTTGGCCTCGCCATGGTGGCGGGCTGTTGGGTGTGGGCAGGCCGGTTGATGAAGCTGCCCCAGGAAGAGCGGGTGTTCACCGGAGCCGAGGCATGAGAGCAGCCGTCGCGCTGGGGCTGCTGGCATGGGTGGGAGCCGCCCTCGTGCTGGCCGAGTTGCGGTGGTTCTCCCGGCCGTCACTGGCCGACCGCCTGCGGCCCTATGCGCCGGTCGGCGTGGGAGGTGGGCCGTCGGCGCCGTCGCCCTTCTCCGTCGAGTCGTTCCGCGACCTCGTGGCCCCGCTCGCAGCTTCAACGGGGGCGCGGGCCGCGCGCCTGTTCGGCGTGCAGGAGGAAGCGGCGTTGCGGCTGGAACGCATCCACTCCCCGCTCGACGTCACTGCCTTTCGCGTGCGGCAACTGGGGTGGGCGGTCGTGGCGGTGGCCGCCGCCGTGCCGGGCGCCATGGCCTTGCGCCTGCCGCCGCTGCCCGCCTTGGCGTTCGTCACCGGCGCCGCGTTACTGGCGTTCCTCGTCCCCGAGCAGCAGTTGGCCTCCGCGTCGCAACGCAGGCAACGGCGGTTGCTGCTCGAACTGCCGGTGGTGAGCGAGCAGTTGGGCATGCTGCTGGGCGCCGGGTACTCGCTCGGCGCCGCATTGCACCGGCTGGCGTCGAGGGGCAGCGGCGTGTGCGCCACCGACGTGCGACGGGTGACGGCACGGACCCGCCACGGCGTGCCGGTCGACGCTGCCCTACGGGAGTGGGCGGCGGTCGCCCGTGTGCCCGCGCTCGACCGCTTGGTGGCGGTGCTGGCGCTCAACCGGGAGACGGGCGACCTGGGCCGCCTCATCTCCGACGAGGCCCGGGCCATCCGCCAAGAGGTGCAGCGCGAGGCGGTGGCGACCATGGAGCGCCGGGCGCAGCAGGTGTGGGTGCCGGTGACCGTCGCCACCTTGGTACCCGGCGTGATCTTCCTGTCGGTGCCGTTCGTAGAAGCCCTGAGGTTGTTCTCGGGATCATGAGAAGGAGTCGGAAATGCTGGGGGTGTACGTGTGGCAACAGACGTGGCGGGCATGGCTGCGGGATCGCATCGTGCCCGACGAGGCGGGCGAGGGGGTGATCTCCGCCGCCATCGCCGTCCTGGTGATGGCGTTCCTCGGCGTCCTCATGTGGCAGCTGTTCGGCGACACGCTGCGCAAGGCCAACAGCGATGTCAACACCAAGCTGGGCGACCTCAACTGAGCGGGGCGAAGACGGCACCGGCATCATCGGGACGGTTGTCGGCGTCCTGATCTTCTTGTCGCTGCTGCTGTTCGCGGTGCAGGTGCTGGTCGGCTTGTACGCCACCACGGTTGTCAGCGCCGCCGCGTACGACGCGGCCAAGACGGTGGCGGGCGCCGACGCGGGCGCCGACTCCCGGGCGGTCGCCGTCGACGGCGCGCGGCGGCGCTTGGGGCGCGTGGGCGAGCAGGCTTCATTCACGTGGGGCGAGGCTCCCGACGTCGTGGTGCTGACGGTGCGCGCGCCGCGGCCGCAGTTCCTGCCCGGCGGGTTGGGCCTGCCCGACGTGGTGCGCACGGTGCGCGTGCGGGTGGAGGAAGTCCGGTGAGGCGGGGGCGGGGCGAGGCGGGGCAGGTCGGCGGCCTGGAGGGCCTCGTCTTCGGCGTGCTCGTGTTCGTCTTCGGGACGTTGCTCGTGGTCAACGCCTGGGCGGTGGTCGACGCCAAGTCCGCCGCCGCGGCTGCGGCCCGGGAGGCGACGCGCTCCTATGTGGAATCGTCGGTTGCCGACGACGCCGATACCCGTGCTCGGGAGGCAGGCATGGCTGCCTTCGAGGGGCACGGCCGGTCACGCGACGGCGCCACCGTGGTGCGCACGGCGGGCACCTTGGACCGCTGCTCGCGGGTCGTCTACGAAGCGGCCTACGTGGTGCCGCTGCTGCAGGTGCCGCTGGTGGGCGGCATCGGGCGGGGCTTCCGGGTGTCGGCACGGCACTCGGAGGTGGTCGACCCCTATCGCAGTGGGCTCGGGCACCAGGCGGCCGACTGTGGCTGATCGTCGTGGCGAGCGGGGCAGCGTGTTGCTGCTGGTGCCGGCGGCGGTACTGGTGCTCGTCGTGCTCGGTGCCATCGCCGTCGACTTCTCCCTGGCCTTCTTGGGCCAGCGGGAGCTGACGGGGGCCGCCGCAGCCGCCGCCAACGACGCGGCTGCCGCCGCGGTGTCCGACGCTGCCTTCTACGGCAGCGGCGAGGGGCCCATCGTGCTCGACCCCGCCCGGGCCGAGGCGGTGGCGAGCGACGCAGTGGGGCGGCGACGGTCGGGCGGCGTGGACGTCACGTCGGTGGCCGTGCGGGTGGTGGGCGCCCAGGTGTGCGTCACCGTCGTCGGCGAGGTGCCGTACATCTTCGCTCCCGTCGTGCCCGGCGTTCCTCGACGGGCAGTCGTGCGGGGCCAAGCGGTGGCGACCGCCGTGCTCGGTCCTGCAGGCACCGAAGCGCCCTCGTCTTCGTCCGTGTGTTGACATGCTATTTCATTGACTTTCGATCTACAACGCGCGAGGCTCGGCGCCATGCGGAAGTTGCTGTGCTGGATGGCAGTGGTGGCGGCCGGGGAGTTCGTGCTCCTCGCCCTCGGCGACGGCCTGCTTGCCGCGCCGAATCTCACCGAACCCGCCACCTGGCCGTCATGGCTGGTGCTCCGGGGCACCGACGTGGCTGTGCTCGCCTTGGTGCGCCTCGCGGCGTTGTGGGCGGGCGCGTACCTGCTCGCTGCGCTGGCCGTCGGCACGGTCAGCCGTGCGCTGCGGTGCCGGCCGTTGATACGTGCAGGTGACGTTGTCACCCCGCCTTTCCTGCGGGCGGTGCTCGACCGCGCCATGGGCGTCGCCGCGGCCGGGTCGGTCGCCGTCGCCTCGTTCGGGGGCGGCATCCCACCAGCTGCCGCGGAGGCCCACGAACGACCACCGACCAGCGTGCACGGTCCGCCGATCACGCTCCGGGGCCTCGACGGCCCGCGCCCCGACCGGGCGCCCACCACCACGACCGCAGTGCCTCTCCCACCGCCCGTGTCGCCGCCGGTCGAGGAAGCCGCTCCCCCGCCGCCCGCCACGGTCCTCCCACCCCCACAGGCCGACGAAGACCCTGCG
Source organism: Acidimicrobiales bacterium (assembly GCA_035536915.1). NCBI lineage: Bacteria > Bacillati > Actinomycetota > Acidimicrobiia > Acidimicrobiales > Acidimicrobiales bacterium. Next base: position 17,175 of record DATLNE010000010.1, on the reverse strand, counting down.
TCGCCGCGGGCCGACTCGCCACCGAGGGCGCCCGAGGCCGAGCCTGAGCCGATGCCAATGCCGCCCGCGGTGACCGACGCGCAGGGAGATGCGCCTGTGCCCGCCGAGGAGACGTGGACGGTCCGGCGGGGCGACAGCTTCTGGGTCATCGCCGAACAACGCTTGGCCGACACCTGGGGCCGAGCACCGTCGGCCCGCGAGATCGACCCCTACTGGCGCGCCCTTGTGGAGGCCAACCGCTTCCGCCTGGCCGATCCTGGCAACCCCGACCTGCTGTTCGCCGGCCAGGTGCTGGCGGTGCCTCCACCACCGGCCCAGGCGGCGTGACGGTCCGCCTTACTGTCACACCCCCTGCGTACAGTTGGGAAGCGATGAGCTTCCCGCTCCCTACCTCACTGTCGCCGTCGAAAGTGGCGGGCTTCAAGGACTGTGCCTTGGCCTTCCGTTTCTCGGCCATCGACAAGCTGCCCGAGCCGCCCTCCCCGTGGACGACGAAGGGCACCCTCGTCCACCGCGCCCTGGAACTGCTGTTCTGGGACGAGCCGCCGGGGCGGCGCACGCTCGACGCGGCCCTGGGCAAGCTCCAGTTGGCGTGGGCGGAATGCGTGGCCGACCCCGAGTTCACCATCCTCGGCCTCGACGCCGAAGAAGAGGCCGAGTTTCTGGCTGACGCCGAGGGGCTGGTTCGTGGCTACTTCGAGCTCGAAGACCCCAACGCCGTGCAGGTGCTGGGCACCGAGCTCTACCTCGAGGCCCAGGTCGGCTCGCTGCGGCTGCGGGGCATCATCGACCGCCTCGAGCTCGACGCCGACGGCGAGCTCGTCGTCACCGACTACAAGACCGGCCGCGCCCCGGGCGAGCGCCACGAAAACAGCCGGCTCGGCGGCGTCCAGTTCTACGCATTCCTGTGCGAGCAGGTGCTGGGTCGTCGCCCGGCCCGGGTGCAACTGCTCCACCTGCGCGAACCCATTGCCATCGTGAGCGTGCCCACCGAGCAGACCATCCGGGGGTTGCGCACCCGCACCGCCGCCATCTGGTCGGCCGTGGAGTTGGCCTGCCAGCGCGAGGACTTCCGGCCCAACCCCGGGCCCCTGTGCAACTACTGCGCCTACAAGGCGTATTGCCCGGCGTTCGGCGGCGACCCTGCCGCCGCAGGCAAGCCTGTCGCCCTGGCGGCGGGCGCCGCCCTCTGACGGCACTACGCTCCGCGGCGCCATGCCGCTCCTGTCGAACCACGCCCGCAAGCGCATCGCCGACTTCGACTCCCAAGTCGACACGGCCATGGACCGGGTCCGGGGCAACCCCGTGCTCGACCGTGTCATGTACGGCGCGTCGGCCCTGGGCGACCACAGCCTGGTGTGGCTCATGCTCGGCGCCCTGCGCGGCCTGCGCTCCGAGCACGACTGGAAAGCCGCCGTCCGGGTGGGCGCGGGCTTGGGCGCCGAATCGGCCTTGGTCAACGTCGGCATCAAATCGCTGTTCCGCCGGGCCCGCCCGCCGTGGGAGGTCGACCACCCCCTGAAGCTGCGCCGACCGCGCACCAGCAGCTTCCCCAGCGGCCACGCCACCTCGGCCTTCACCGCTGCGGGCCTCTTGGCCGACGACGACCCGCTGTGGCCCGCCTACTACGTCATCGCCGCCCTGGTCGCCACCAGCCGGGTCTACGTCAGGGTGCACCATGCCTCCGACGTCATCGGGGGCATCCCCATCGGCATCCTGCTCGGGCGCATCGGCCGCCGCATCGCACCGCTGCCGCCCCGGCCCACCGGCCTCGTGGGCTGACTGGAATCCCCCGCTCCCGGGAACGGTTGGCATAACCATGAGCGATTTCGCCGTCACGTGGGACTACCGGTGCCCCTTCGCCCGCAACGCCCACGAACACCTCGTGGCCGGCCTGGAGGCCGGAGCCCCGTGGGACGTCCGCTTCGCCGCCTTCTCGCTCAACCAGGTCCACGTGGCCGAGGGCGGCCTCGATGTGTGGGACGACCCCGCCCAGGCCGCCAACCTGCGGGCCATGCAGGTGGGCATCGTCGTGCGCCACCGCTTCCCCGAACTGTTCCGCAAGGTGCACGTGGCCTTGTTCAAAGCCCGCCACGACGAGGGCCGCGACATCCGTGACGGCGACGTGCTGCGCGCCGTGCTCACGGAGCAAGGCGCAGATGCCGACGCCGTGTTCGCCGAGATCGAGGACGGTTGGCCGCTCGACGCCTTCCGCAAGGAGCACGAGCAACTGGTCAACGACCACCAGGTGTTCGGCGTCCCCACCTTCATCGCCGAAGACCAGGCCGTGTTCGTGCGCCTCATGGACCGGCCGTCCGGCGACGGGGAGCTGGCCCGCCGCACCATCGAGCGGGTGCTCGACCTGGTGACGGGGTGGCCCGAGCTCAACGAGTTCAAGCACACGTCGGTCCGTCGTTAGCCGCCGGGTAGCGTGCCGTCGATGAGCGAGCGCGCCGTGCGATCAGAACGACGGATGTCGCCCACCGAGGCGCTCATGTGGGCGGCCGAGCACGACCCCGTGCTGCGCTCCACCTTCCTCAACGTCACCTTCCTCGACCGGCCCCCCGACGTCGACCGCTTCCGCGCCCGCCTCGCCATGGCCGCCCGGGCCGTCCCCCGGCTGCGGCGGCACGTGGTCGACATGGCCTTCGTCGACGACCCCGACTTCGACCTCGACTTCCACGTCCGCCACCTGGCCCTGCCCCCGCCCGGCACCGACCGGCAACTGCTCGACTTCGCCGCCCTGCTGATGCAGGAGGCGTTCGACCCGGCCCGGCCGTTGTGGCAGTTCACCATCGTCGAAGGACTCGAAGGCGGCCGCGCCGCCCTCTTGGCCAAGATGCACCACACCATCACCGACGGGGTTGGGGGCGTGCGCCTGTCGGCCATGTTCATCGACTTGGAGCCCGACGCCCCCGAACCGCCGCCGCCGCCGATCGCCGACGACGGCGGTCCCGACGACGGCGACGGCTGGTTCGACTCGGTCGGCCGCGCCGCCTCCAACGCCACAGGGGCGATGCGCGGCATCGTCGGCGTGCTGGCCGGCGGCCCGGGCGAAGCGGTGGAGACCGCTCGCTCGCTGGCCCGGCAGCTGCTCGTGACCGAAGGCGCCCACTCCCCCCTGTGGGCCGGTCGCCGCTCGCTTCGCCGGCGCTGCGAAACCCTCACCCTCGACCTCGGCGAGGTCAAAGCCGCGGCCAAGGCCATGGGCGGCACCGTCAACGATCTCTACATCGCCGGCGTGGCCGGCGGCGCAGGCGCTTACCACCGGGCCAAGGGCGCGCCCGTCGACGAACTGCGCATCACCATGCCGGTGAGCACCCGGTCCGACAAGTCGGTCGGCGGCAACGCCTTCGCCCCCGCCCGCCTGCTCGTGCCCGCAGGCATCGAAGACCCCCGAGCCCGCTTCGACGCCGTGCGCGAACGGCTGTCGGCCACCAAGGCCGAGCGGGCCTTCGCCCTGGCCGACAGCTTCGCGGGCGCCCTCACCACCCTCCCCACACCGCTGGTGGTGCGCCTGGCCCGCCAGCAGATCGAGACCGTCGACTTCGCGGCGTCGAACGTGCGCGGCGCGCCGTTCGACCTGTGGATCGCGGGCGCCCACGTCCTGGCCAACCACCCCATGGGGCCGACGGCGGGTACCGCGTTCAACGCCACCCTCCTGTCGTACAAGGACGGCATGGACATCGGCCTCAACATCGACACCGCGGCGGTCGACGACGTCGACCTCTTGCGCAACTGCATCGAGGGCTCGCTAGCCGAAGTGGTCGCCGCCGCCCACGCCTAGAGTTCGCCGCTATGGAACTGGGTGGGAAGGTCGCGGTGGTCACCGGCGGCGGCAGCGGGATCGGCGCCGCGCTGTGCCGGCGCTTCGCCGAAGATGGCGCCAAGGGCGTGGTAGTGGCCGACCTCGACGGCGACGCCGCCGCCAAGGTTGCGTCCGAGGTCGGCGGGCGAGCGGTGGCCCTCGACGTCTCCCGCCAGGCCGAGGTCGAGCACCTCGTGCAAGAGGCGGAGGACGCCTACGGCCCCGTCGACTTGTTCTGCTCCAACGCGGGCATCGGTGGAGGCGGCGGCGTCGAGGTGCCCGACGAGGACTGGCAGCGCATCTGGGACGTGAACCTCATGGCCCACGTGCACGCGGCGCGTGCCGTGCTGCCGAGCATGGTGGCCCGGGGCGAGGGATACCTGCTCAACACCGCATCGGCCGCGGGCTTGCTGGCCAACCTGGGCAACGCGCCCTACACCGTCACCAAGCACGCCGCAGTGGCGCTGGCCGAGTGGCTGGCCGTCACCTACGGCGACCGCGGCATCAAGGTGTCGTGCCTGTGCCCGCAGGGCGTGCGCACCCCCATGCTCGTCGGCGGCCTCGACGTGGGCGACACGGCGGCGGCCATGGTGCTCGCCTCCGGCGGCATGATCGAGCCCGAGGACGTGGCCGAAGCCGTCGTCGTGGGCCTGCGGGAAGAGCGCTTCCTCATCCTCCCCCACCCCGAGGTGGCCGAGTACTACCGCCGCAAGGCCGACGATCCCGACCGCTGGATCGCAGGCATGCGACGCCTCCAAGCCCGCTTGTGAGCCTGGAGGAAATCGGCCTGCGCAAAGGCGACGCTGTCCGCTTCCGCCGCAAGGCCGAAGGGCGATGGCAGTCGGGCACGGCGGAACGGCGGGAGAAGGACGGCAGCCTCGGGGTGCGTGACGGCAAGGGCGCGGCGCGGGCCATCCCCGTGGAACTGGTCGAGGTACGCACCCGCGGCCCCCGCGGCGCCCTGGTGTGGGAGCCACTACCCGAGCGGGCCGCCCGCACCGAGCAGATGAAGCTGCTCTAACGGGGAGGCAGGTAGGCCAGCGGGTCGGTCTGCACGCCGTGCTGGCGCACCTCGAAGTGCAGGTGCGAACCGGTGACGTTGCCGCTGGTGCCGATGCGGCCCACCTGCACCCCCGGCTCGACCGCGGCGCCGGTGGCGATGGTCAACGACGACAGGTGGGCGTAGAGCGTCTGCACCCCGTCGGCATGGTCGATCAGGATCATCGTCCCGTAGCCGCTGTAGCCCGCGGGCGCAGGCCCGGCCCACGACACCACGCCCTTGGCGGCCGCCCACACCGGGTCGCCCGTTTCGCCGTCGATGTCGATGCCGAGGTGGCCTCGGCCGCCGCGCCGCTCTCCGTAGGTGCCGCTGAGCGGGCCGGCCGCCGGCCACACGACGGGCCCGGTCGCGGCGGCGCGCACGACCGGAGCCGGCGGCGGGATCGGAGGCCGGGGACGGGCCGCCGAACGCGACGCCCTCGGCGGCGGGGCGGGAGCTTCGGGGACGACGACGACCGCGGCGGCGGCCCGCTGGGCGGCCAAGCGCTCGTCGAACGCGGCCGCCAACGCCACCTGCGCCGACAGCCCGTCGTACGCATGGACGACGGCGGCCGCCTCGTAGTTCACCGGTTCCTTCGCAGGGGCGTCGCGCACCGTCACGACGACGGCAACCACCGTCGAGGCCACCAACAGGGCGGACGCCGCGGCGCGGGCCGACCGCAGGGGGGCGCGCTGGGCGCGCGTGAAGGCAGAAAGGGCAAATCGGGGCAAGTCGCCAGGGTAGACGGTGTCGACGGCCAAACGCCATGATCCCCGGCATGCCGATCGCCACGGCGCGCCGAATGTGGCAGCGCATCGAGCCTGTCCACGCCCTCGTCTACTTCACGCCCGCCACACGAGAGGAGTTCGCGGCGGCGGGCACCAAAGGCTTCTGGATGGGCTACTTCGCCTCCCGCGCCGCGGCCATGGGGCCGGTGCCCGCCGACGTCGTCATCGCCACGTTCTTCAACTTCGCGCCCCGCTCGGTCCGACGAGCGCTGCCCGACGCGTGGACGTTCACCACGCCGGAGCGCATCCTTGCCGCCCGCCATCGGGCCGCCGCCGCGGCCCTCGCCGAGGTGGCCGGCGACCTCGACCTCCACGAAGCGGTGGGGCTCGCCCGCCGGGCCGCCGCCGGGTGCCGCCCCGCAGGCCGTCCGCTCTACGCCGCGCACGCCGCCTTGCCGTGGCCGGACGAACCGCTACCGGCCCTGTGGCACGCCACCACCCTCTTACGCGAGCACCGGGGCGACGGCCATGTGGCAGCACTGGTGGCCGCCGGGCTCGACGGTTGCGAGGCGTTGGTGACGGCGACGGCGGCGGGCGCACTCGACAAGGAGAGCTGGCTCGTGGCCCGGGGCTGGACCGACGAGGAGTGGGAAGGCGCCGTCGCCCGCCTCCAGGCCCGAGGCTGGCTCGACGAGACCGGCGCCTTCACCGCCGAAGGACGGGCGGCACGTGAGGCCGTTGAGGTGCGCACCGACGAGCTGTCGGCGGAACCGTGGTCGGCGCTGGGCGAGGAGGGCTGCGCCCGCCTGGAGGCGTTGCTCCAGCCCCTCCTCGACCGGATCAGCCGGTCCGGGACGTTGCCGTTCCCGAACCCGATAGGGCTGCCGCCGCCTTCGTAGAGCTCACGAGCAGCGCGCCGAGCACGGTGCCCGCCACGGCCCACAGCACGGCGGCTCCACCCAAGGCCGCGAGCCGGAAGCGCCACACCAACGTGGCCGGCGCTTCCACTGCGTCGGGCGTCCCCGGCAACACGACGAAGCCGACGGCGACGAGGGCGACGAAGGTGGCGGCGGCGGCGGTGAGGCGCACATGGTCGGGTGCCGTCCGGCTGCGCAGCCACAAGGCAACCCGCCAGCCGCCCCACGCCGAGAGCACCGACCACGCCAGCAGGATGAGGTAGAGCGTCGTCCGACGGCCGACGGTGTCGGGGTCACCGACCGCAGGCGGGTTGGCCGGGTACTTGAGGGCGGGCACCAAGGCCAGCGTCACGAAGCCGGCGAGGGCGACGAGCACGGCCCGGCGCCAGTCGTCGCGAGCGGCCAGTCGATGGCGCACGGCGGCCAGGACCACGGCGAGCACGAGGCCGAACAACACGCCGCTGATGGCAGCGCCGGCCACGCCGCCTGCTACTTGGGTGCCGCGGCTGAACATCTCGTCGTGCGGCTCGCCCGAGGCGTGCTCCAAGGCGATGGCATCGGCGATCGACGACTCGCCTACGGCGAGGAGGAACAGGCCCATGGCCAGTCCCCCGACGAGGCCGGCGAGCGCGCCGAGCCGCAACAACCGGGTCATGCAAACTCCTTCAACGTGTTTCGAGTACATAGCCGGCGAAATCCGCCGGCTATGTACTCGGGACGGTCAGTGGCAGGGCACGCCGATGAAGTGGCGGGCGTCGTGGAACAGCTCGTGCAACGTCTCGGCCTTGGACGCCAGCAGCGCCCCGTTCTCCATGGCGAGCAGGTACAGGCCGAACGTGGCAAAGGCCACGACGGCCCACGTCCACACCGGGACGTGCACCGGCTGTAGGGCAACGGCTTCTTCCAGGGGGATCACCTCCTTCCTCAGTGCGAATGGTCGTGATGCGAATGGATGTGCAGCGGCGCGCCGACCTTGGCCTCGTGGCCGGGCAGGGCGCTGCGGTAGACGCACAGGTCGCAGTTCATGCGGGCCTCGCCTGCGGCCGCCTCGCGGTAGCGCTCCAGCACCAGGTCGGCGATGCGCACGTCGGCGCCCAGATGGGCACCCACCGAGGCACCGGCGGCTCGGGTTTGTTCGCCGATGCGGTCGACGAGGATCCCGGTGAACAAGAAGTAGGGCACCACCACGACCTGCTCGGCACCCAGCCGTCGGCAGCGGTCGATCGCCGTGGCCACATCGGGCGCGGCGAGCGACACGAATGCGGGCTCCACGATCGACAGCCCCCGGCTGTCCTGCAGCAGGCGCGCCACCTTGTAGAGGTCGGCGTTGGCGTCGGGGTCGGACGACCCCCGGCTGACGAGCACGACGCCGGTGGTCGCCGGGTCGGCATCGCCCACCGCCTCCTTGATGCGCTGCTCGGCCACCGTCAGCACCAACGGGTGGATGCCGAGGTCGCGCCCGTACGTGAACGCCACGCCCGGGTGGCGCAGGCGGCCGCGGGCCAAGGCGGCGGGGCCGTCGTTCTTCATGTGCCCGGCGCCGAGCAGCACGAGCGGGACGGCGACCACCGAGGGGGCACCGTCGGCCACCAGCTTGTCGACGGCGGTGTCGAGGTCGGGCTCGGCCAGCTCGATGAACCCGCAGCCGAGGGTGACCTCGGGAGCTCGTTCGGCCAACACGCGGGCGAACTCCCAGTACTCGGCCACGCCCGCGGAGGAGCGGCTGCCGTGGCCGACGAGCAGCAGGGCGGGGTCATGCATCGGCGAGCCTCCGGATGGCGTTGAGGGCGGCGGCGGCCACGGCGGAGCCGCCCTTCTCGCCCACGTTGGTGATTGCAGCAAGGCCACTGGCGCGCAGGGCTTCCTTCGACTCGGCCGCACCGACGAAGCCGACGGGCAAGCCGATGACAAGGGCCGGTGCGAAGCGGCTTGCGGCGGCCAGGTCGACGACTTCGAACAGCGCGGTCGGGGCGCAACCGACGACGACGATGCTGCCGGTGGGGTGGCGCTCGGCGGCGATGCGCATGGCCGCCGCGCTGCGGGTGACGTCGCCGTCGGCGAGGGCGTCGCGCAGGTAGCAGTGCGCGTCGACGTTGGTGAGGCCGGAGCGCACCATCTCCACGTCGGTGATGACGGGAGCGCCTGCCCGCAGGGCTGCGATCCCCGCAGTGACGGCGCCGTCGCTCAGCACCATGGTCTCTGCGTACTCCAGGTCGGCCGAGGCGTGGATGATGCGAGCCACCACGGCGCGGTCGCCGTCGTCGTAACGCGAGAGGTCGACCCGTTCCGAGAGGATGCGGTAGCTCTCCACCTCGATGGGGTGAATCGTCATGCAGTCACCTCGATGGCATCGACGGGGCACACCTCGATGCACGCCAGGCACGCCGTGCACCGTTCGTCGACGGCGACGGGCTTGCGGGGTGCCCGCAGCAAGGCGGCTTCGGGGCAGGTGACGATGCACAACCCGCAGGCCGTGCACCGGGCGTCGACGAGCACGGTGGTCACGGCTTGTACCCCCTCGGCGTCACCATGCGGCCGTTGACGACCGTGGTGGTCGACGAACCGATGACCACGCAGGTCGTCATCGTCACCAACTCGGGGTCGAGGTCGCCCAAGGTGGTCAGTGTCATGCGTTGGTCGGGACGGGCGGCATCGGTCACGACGCCGACCGGCGTCGTCGGCGAGCGACGTTCGAGGAGGATGCGGCGCGCCGCGTCGAGCTGCCACGACCGGCCCTTGGAACGCGGGTTGTAGAGCGCCACGACGAGGTCGGCCTCGGCCGCGGCGCGCACTCGTTGTTCGATGGCCTCCCACGGCGTGAGCAGGTCGGAGAGGCTGATGAGCACATGGTCGTGGCCCAGCGGCGCGCCGAGGGCGGCGGCCGCGGCCAGCGAAGCGGTTACCCCGGGCACGACCTCCACGTCGACGGCGGCGCCGGTGTCACCTATGACCTCGAAGGTGACCGACGCCATGGCGTAGACGCCCGCATCGCCCGAACACACGAGGGCGACGCGGCGGCCGGCGGCCGCGGCTTCGACGGCGATGCGAGCGCGTTCCACCTCGCTGCCGATGGGCGAGCGCACGACGTCGTGATGGGGCGCCAACAAGTCGGCGCACTGCTCGACATACGGCGTGTAGCCGACGACGACCTCGGCGCCGCGTACGGCGGCCATGGCGGCGGGCGTGCGGTGCGCAGGGAGTCCGGGGCCGAGGCCGACGATGGCCAGGTGGCCTTTGGGTGTGGCGCGCCGAGCGACGGCCACCGTGCCCGCCGCGCTCTTGCGCTTGGGCACCACGAGCTGAGCGCCCGGGCCGGCAGCGAGCAGGGCGGCGGCTTCGGCCACGCTCGGCGTGCCCACGGCAGCGGCGACCTCGGCGCTCGGCGTGGGCACGTCGGCCCGGCTGAGCTGTTCCGCGGTGAATGTGGTGATGGGCAGGCCGAGGGCGACGACGGCGGGCTCGGTCAGGCGGCGGTCGATGGTGGCGACTCCTGCCACTGATTCGCGCGCCAAGCCCGCGAGCGCGTCGTCGACCAAAGCGGCGATCTCCTCGGGTGGCGCGCCGAGGGACGTGCCCACGCCGACAACCAACGACGGCGGGTGCAACGCCACGGTGCCCGGCGCGGCGGTAACGGCTTGGTCGGTCACGACGACGCGCTCGGGACCGGGGCCGGGGTCGAGCGGGACGGGCCACGGCAACGTCTGTTCCACCAGTGGCGCGCGGCCGTCGAGCAGCGCCGTCGTCACCGCCGCGACATCCCCGCGAGCGACGAAGCCCGGCAGCGTGTCGAGGGCGACGGCACCGACCGCGTCGGTGGCAGTGGTCACCACCGGCTCGGCGCCGAGCAGCGCAGCCACGTCGTTGGCCAGCGCGTTGGCGCCGCCTTCGTGGCCGCCCACCAGGGCGACGGCGAAGCGGCCCGCCTCGTCCACGCACACCACCGCGGGGTCGGTCCGCTTGTCGTGCAGCAGCGGGGCAACAAGGCGGACGGCGGCGCCGGTGGCGATGAACAGCACGAAGGCGTCGGCGTCGTCCCACCGCGAGCGGATGGTGCCCGCGGCGTCGCCGTGCACGCGTTCGTACGGGAGGCGGGCGGCGAGGGCGCGGCCTGCTTCGGTCACGGAGACGGCGACGACGTTCACGACGGTGTGCCCCAGACGAGGAAGACAGGGTTCTCGGCGGCCAGGCGCCAGCCGCCGTCGGGCAAGCGTTCGCCCCGGGCGGCGTTGACCTGGACGAGGTTGCCCAATCGGTCGGCGGCCGCGGCTGCTCGGTCGAGGGCGGCGAAGGAGGCGACGACGGTGCCTCCCGGCCGCAGCCGTTCGACCACCGCGTCGAGCACGGCCAGGCCCCCGCCGCCCACGAAGGCGCGGTCGGGGTCGGGCAAGGCAGCGAGGGCGGCGGGCGCCTCGCCGTCGACCACTGTGAGGTGCACGCCATGGGCGGCGGCGTTGCTGCGGACGCGCTCGGCGTCGTCGTCGTTTCGTTCGACGGCGTAGACGTCGAGGCCCGGGCAGAGCGCCGCGCATTCGACGGCGATGCTGCCGCTGCCCGCGCCCACGTCCCACAGCACGCCGAGGGGCGGAAGGTCGAGCTTGCCAAGTGCGACCGCTCGCACTTCGGCCTTGGTGACCATGCCCGCCCGGGCGGCGAAGGCCGACTCGGGGCGTCCCCAGGCCAATGACTTGGCGGGCGCGATGCCGTCGTCGGCCAGCAGCACAACAACCGACAACGGGTCGAAGCGGCCGTTGGCCAAACCCTCGAGGTCGGTGCGGTCGATGCGTTCGTCGTCGAGGCCGAGGCGGGTGCACACCGCCACCTGGCGCGGCCCGCAGCCGAGGGCGAGCAGTTCCTTGCCCAACGCTTCGGGCGGCGAGTCGGGCGACACGAGGACGGCGACCTTGCGAGCGGTCGCCGCCGTCGCCGCGGCCTCGTGGAGGGGCCGCCCATGGGCCGACACGACGAGGCAGTCGTCCCAGGGCAACCCGAGGCGGGCGAAGGCCAGCGCTATCGACGAGGGCGCGGGGTGCACGTCGAGGATGTCGGTGCCGAAACGGGCGGCCAGTCGGCGCACGATGCCGAAGAAGCCGGGGTCGCCGGAGGCCAGCACGCAGACGGTGCCCGGCTCAGCGGCCACGGCGTCGAGCACGGCGTGCACGTCGCCCTCGATGGCCGCGGTGCGCGCCGCCGACGGCGCGTACGACAGGTGCCGATGCCCACCGATCACCAGTTCGCCCTCGACCGGTGCGACCGGCTGGCCGCCGAGCATGCCCACGACGCGGATGCGGCTAGGCACGGGCCACCACCGCCTCCCTGCCACCGAAGTTGCGTCCGAATCGCGCTGCAATACGGCGCGATTCGTCCGCAACTTCGGCGCGGATGCGGCTAGGCACGGGCCACCACCGCGGCGCCGTCGAAGTCGACCATGAGCACGTCGACGGGAAGCTCGGCATGGGCCTGGCACGCTGCTTTCGCCCGTTCGCACAGCAGGCGCAACGGCTCCAGCGCCCCGTGCTCGACGCACACCTCGTAGAAGTGGCGCGCCGTGGCGGTGGCCGTGGCGGCCTCGACGACGGCGGCAGGTGCGGCCGCGTCTCGGGCCACCTCGGTGAGGAGCTCGCCGTCGACCTTGGAGCGGCGGAAGTGGGTCATCATCGTGCCCGCCGCCAGCTTGGCGATCTTGCCCGCCATGCCCACGAAGATCGCGCGCGTCATACCCGCGGCGGCCGCCCGGCGCAGGGCGATGCCGGTGAAGTCGCCTACCTCCACGAAGCACACCTCGGGCAGGTCGGGGTGCAACGACATGGCCGCCTTCTCCGAGCGGGCACCGGTGCACAGGACGATGGTGCGCTCGCCTTGGGCGGCGGCGACATCGACCTGCTGCACCACCGAGGCCCGGTAGGCGGCGGTGGAGAACGGCCGCACGACACCGGTGGTGCCGAGGATGGAGATGCCGCCGACGATGCCCAGGCGGGCGTTGCTGGTCTTGGCCGCCATGGCTTCGCCGCCGGGCACTTCGAAGGTCACGTCGAGGGGATCGGGCGTCACCTCGGCCAGGGCGGCGAGGATCATGCGGCGCGGGACCGGGTTGATGGCGGGCGCACCGACCGGCAGGCCCAGGCCCGGCTTGGTGATGGTGCCGATGCCGGGACCGGCGTGCAGCACGGTGTCGTCGCTGCCGCGCTCGACGGTGGCGGTCATGCGCGCCCCGTCGGTGCAGTCGGGATCGTCGCCTGCGTCCTTGACGACGACGCAGCGGTTGGCCGCCTCCGACTCCACCGGGAACGACACGCGCTGCCCGGTCGGGAGCCCGACCTCGACCGTGGCGGGCGGCGCCCCCGACATGAGGCCGATGGCCGCGGCTTTGGCCGCCGCCGAGGCGCAGGTGCCCGTCGTCCACCCGGTGCGCAGGCCGGTGGACCCGGAGGCACTCATCTACGCGGGGCGACCGGCCGTGGACCCGGCGGCGGACCGGCGGCGGAACTTGTGGGCGTAGTCGGGCGAGTACAGGTGGCTGCGCGCAACGGGGCCCTCGGCCAAGGCGGGGCCTACGAGTACGAGGACCGTGGTCTTGGTGCCGGTGGCCTTTACGGCATCGGCCAGCCCGCCGACGGTGGTGCGCACGATCTGCTCGTCGGGCCACGACGCCCGGACGACGACCGCAGCGGGCGTGTCGGGGCTGTAGCCGGCCAGCAGTTCGTCCTGCAGTTCGACGGGCCGAGCCGCCGACAGGAAGACGGCCATGGTGGCGCCGTGGGCGGCGAACGCCCGTACCGACTCGCGGTCGGGCATCGACGCCGCGGTGCGACCAGCCAGCCGCGTGAGCACGACGCTCTGCGACACCTTGGGGATGGTGAGCTCGCGTCCCACCGCGGCTGCGGCCGCGGCCAGGGAACTCACGCCGGGGACGATCTCGTAGGGGCGGTCGTTGGCTTCACACCAGTCGATCTGTTCCTGAATGGCGCCGTAGATCGACGGGTCGCCCGAGTGCAGCCGCACGATGTCGGCCGTGGGTTTCGCCTGGTAGACGCCCAGCACGTCTTCGAGCGTCATCGTGGCCGAGTCGTGCACGACGGCGTCGGCACGGGCGTGCGTCAGTACCTCCTCCGGCACCAGCGAGGACGCCCAGATCACCACGTCGGCTGCCGCCAGGCGGTCGCGCCCTCGGATGGTGATGAGGTCGGCCGCTCCAGGGCCTGCGCCGACGAAGGAGATCACGGTCGGCCCGCAGGCGGGACCACGACGGTGGCCAGGTAGGCGCCCGGACCGTCGGCCGCTTCCTTGACCGCGCCCACCCGCTCGCCGGGCAGGCCGAGCAGCTCGCCGTACACGGCGTCGTCGAGGCGTCCGGCGTCGGCCAACCGCTGGGCGATCTCGGGGAGGAAGCGTCCGCCCTTGTAGACGACGATTGCGGCGGCGGGGTCGGCCAAGGCGGCGTCGAGCACGTCGGGACCGTCGACGGCCGACACCAGCGACAAGCGCTCCACGCCGTCGGTGACGACGACGCCGGCGCGCGAGGCAAGGTCTTGGAAGGCCATGATCCCGGGCACCGTCTCGATCGGCACGGCGGGGCGCGCCGCACGGACGTAGGCGGCCAGGTGCGGGAACGTGCTGTAGATGTTGGGGTCGCCCAGGGTGATGAAGGCGACGCGTTGGCCACGATCGAGGCAGGCGACCACTTGGTCGGCCGCCTCCTGATGGGCTGTGGCACGAGCTTCGTCGTCGCGACGGATGGCGAACACCAGGCGCTCGACGGCCAGCGAGGGGTCGGCCTGCCGCACGATCGACTCGGCCCGCCCTTCGGCGTCGATAGCCATGGTGGGGCTGAACACCCGATCGGCTTCGCGCAGCACGCGCAAAGCCCGGGCCGTCAGCAGCTCAGGATCTCCGGGACCGACTCCGACCCCGACAAAGGACGCAGGCATCCATTCCTCCGTGGACGCGCTCGTTACTGGGCCGCAGCCGGTCTTCTGGCTCCCGGATCAACGCTCGCCCTCGCCTTCCCAGCCCGGAGGCCAGTGGCATCGTCGAGGGGTCGCTCCCCGGTCACAGCGGCGGGAACCGCGCCGGACTCTCACCGGCTTCCCGTGCACTACGGCGGGCCGACACTACTCCAACGAAGCGTTCGGCCGGCCGAGGCGTGGCCCCCAGGTGCAGGTGCAGGTACGACGCCAACAGCGTCGGGGTGGCGAAGCCCGCCGGACCTTCCCCGAAGCGAGCGCGGAGGTGCAGCGCGTCGCCCGTCGGTTGCACCACGGAGTAGTGGAACTCGTGGCCCCGCAGCTCTTCCCCCGCGGCCGACAGCGGGTTGTCGACCTGCGCGGTCGCTCGTCGGTAGCCGAGGGTCAACCGCTCCGTCATGCGGGCGTCGGCGTCGACGACCCCGGCCAGGCGGTGCCCGTCGAGTTGGTTGCACAGCCACAGCAGCCCGCCGCACTCGGCCCAGGTGACGACGTCGCGTGTGCGCACGTCGTCGAGCAGGGGCACGTTGTCGGCCAAGGCCTCGGCGAACACTTCGGGGAAGCCGCCGCCGACATACAGGCCGTCAACGCCCGCGGGCAGGCGTTCGTCGTGCAGGGGGTCGAAGGTGACCACCTCGGCCCCCGCCCCTTCGAGCGCTTCCACGTTGTCGGGATAGACGAAGGCGAACGCAGGCCCGGTGGCCACGGCCACGACGGCGTGGCCGACGCGACGGGGGGCGGGCAAAGCGCGCACGTCCAACCGCGGTGCGGTGGCGGCGACTCGCATGAGGGCGTCGAGGTCACACCCGTGCTCGACGGCGGCGGCGAGACGGTCGAGCGACCGCTCGACCTCGTTGCGCTGTTCCACGACCGGGACGAGCCCCAAATGCCTGTCTCGCCATGTGAGATGAGAATCTCGTCTCAAAATCCCGAGCACGGGAATGCCGGTGGCGACGAGGGCTTCTTGGAGCATGGTGGCGTGGCCGTCGCTGCCCACCTGGTTGAGGATCACGCCCGCCACGCGCACCGATGGGTCGAAGGTGGCGAAGCCGTGCACGAGGGCGGCCACCGAGCCGCTCATGGCCTTGGCGTCGACCACGAGCACGACGGGGGCGTCGAGCAAGGTGGCCACGTGCGCGGTGCTGGCGGTAGCGCCGTCGTCGGAGGCACCGTCGAAGAGGCCCATGACGCCCTCGACCACCAGCACGTCGGCGTCCGCTGCGGCACGGGCGGCGAGCGGGGCGACGGCGTCGGCGCCGCTGATCCAGGCATCGAGGTTGCGGCCCGGTCGGCCGGCGGCCAAGCCGTGGTAGCCGGGGTCGATGAAGTCGGGGCCGACCTTGGCGGGCGCCACCCGGAGCCCCCGTCGGCGCAGGGCGGCCATGAGCCCGGTGGCGACCGTCGTCTTGCCCACTCCCGACGACGTGCCCGCCACCACGAGCCGGGGGATGTCGAGCGTCAGAACTCGATCCCCTTCATGCCTTTGATTCCTTGGTCGTAGGCGTGCTTGACCTTTCGCATCTCGGTGACCGTGTCGGCCACCTCGACCAACTCGTCGGCAGCGTCGCGGCCGGTCATGACGACCGACGTCTTGGGCGACCGGTTGCGGATGGCCTCGGCCACCTCGTCGGCGGCCACCCAGCCGTACTTCACCGCGTAGGTGAGCTCGTCGAGGATGAGCAGGTCGAAGTCGCCGGAGGCCAGCTTGGCCGCGGCGACGTCCCACGCGTGGCGGCCCTTGGCCGCCGTCTCGTCGAGGTCGGTGGACTCCCAGGTGAACCCGTCGCCCAGGGTGTGCCACTCAATTTCGAGATGGTCGGCCAGCTTGCGCTCGCCGGTCTTCCACTTCCCGCTCTTGATGAACTGGACCACGCCGACCCGCCAGCCCCGCGCCCAGCCGCGACCCATGACCCCGAACGCGGCCGAGGACTTGCCCTTGCCGTGCCCGGTGTTGACGAGGACGATCGATTCGGCTCGGGCCATCGGGCGCAGCGTATGATGCCGCTCGCAGCGCAGGGAACCCGGTGTGATTCCGGGGCTGTCCCGCAACTGTCACCGGGGAGCAGACCTCACGCAGTGGCCACGGCCCGAGAGGGCGGGAAGGCCGAGGCGAGCGCCGATCCGGAAGCCAGGAGACCTGTCTGTGCGGCACGGATTTTCCGTGAACCAGTGCCGGGAGAAAGGTCGCGTGGACGTGGATCTGCAGGTTCGATTTCGCCAGGAGGGCGGCCGTGCCCTGCCCGTGCTGGTGTGGCGGGCGGCGACGCCTCTCCGCACCATCGCCTCCGCCCCTCACGGTGGCGGGATCGGGGTGCGGCGATGGGTGGTCAACGCCCAGGTGCCGATGAGCTACGGGCGGCGCGACCCCGCCCACCATCTGTCCAGGCTCGGGATGTCCCTGGGGCTGCCCGGTCGCGGCGTGGGCATGCTGACCGCCGCCGACGTCCGGGCCGTCTCGTCGGTGACCGACGCCGGCGTGGAGGCCTCCGCCACCGTGGGCCTCGGGCACCCGACCTGGGCGGCGGCGCCCGATGCGTCGCACCCGGTCGGTCTGGTCGGCACCATCAACCTGATGGTCGTCCTCCCGGAGCGGCTTTCCGACGCCTGACGGGTCAACGCCATCTCAACCGCCACCGAGGCGAAGAGGCAGGCGCTGTGGGAGTCCGGGATCCGCGGCACGGGTACGGCCACCGACGCCGTCTGCATCGTCTGCCCCGACGAC